>JABAYK010000139.1 GCA_018609045.1 Flavobacteriales bacterium | reverse complement strand
TTGCAGGTTTGTATAAATTTAACAAATGGAATTATGATTTTCAAGTCTTAGGAGGAATTTATCAAAGTGATATTGCTGTTGGTGGAGGTTTTGCGGGAAACCTAAAAACAGCTGGATTAAAAGGCGAAGGAACTTACTTTCATCCTAAAAACAATTTATCAGGTAAAGGAGTTTTTAATGGCTCTTTAGGATTAGATTATTCGTTTCAAAAAGGTGTTTTTGTAGGAGGTGGATTTTTATATAACTCCTCAGGCATAAACAACTCTAAAGACTTAACCAACCCAAATTTATTTTCCAACACCTTATCTGCCAAAAATTTAATGCCAACAAAATGGAGTTTATTTGGTCAGTCCTCCTACCCTTTTTCTCCTATTCTTAGTGGAACAATGGCCATTATTTATACCCCAAATGTGAACTTGATTTTTGCCATGCCCAGTTTTTCATTAAGCATGGCAAACAATTGGGAATTGTTGCTGTTAGGTCAAGTATATTATGGAGAACTTACGGGTAATTTAGGCTTGTTGGGAAGCTCCATTTTCGTACGTACTAAATATAGTTTTTGATGAAATTTTTTGGTTTTGTTTTAATGTTTTTGAGCTTAAGTTGTTTTTCTCAAGATTACAACTTTACTGAGGTTAAAACTGATTTAAATCAAGATGGAAGTATTTCTTACAGCACTTCTTTCAGTTTTAAAGGAGATACCTTAAAATTAAAATCTGGTATTCAAGACATCAAAGCTTACGCAGAACTAACAGAAGCAATTTCTGAGGTTAAAGAAATAAATAGCAAGAATAATTTGCGCGAGTATTATATGTTATACGACATGCCTTGGCCATTAGAAAACAGGCAATCAGTTAGTTCATCAAGAATTTGGAATGAAAATGGAAAAATGATGATTCATACTAAACCCTTTAAATCTTCATACAATTTTGAAAATGAAGCTATTATTATGGATAACTTCTTTGAAAAGTGGGAAGTTTCTCAAACTACCAATAATAACATCTCGGTAAATGTAAACGGCTTAATAGATTTAAAAGGTGAATTACCAAGTTGGCTTGTAAAAACCTTTATTCCAAATGAGTTAAAAAACTCATACACAAGCATTATTAAGAAGGTAATAAAATAATTTTAGAAATTCTTAAATTTTGGCTTTGTGGTTAATTGTGGTTGGCTATTTTTGCAATCGCCTTATGAGTTCTAACATATAACAGGAGAGATGGGTGAGTGGCTGAAACCAGTAGTTTGCTAAACTGCCGTACGGGTGACTGTACCGGGGGTTCGAATCCCCCTCTCTCCGCTAACCTAAAAATTATGAAAAAAGGAATAATTTCTCTTTTTAGCCTTGCAGTTTCAACTATATTAATTACAAGCTGTGGCGGCGGCGGCGATCATGAAGCCGGCCAAATGAAGGTTTACAATTACGAAAAAGCAGATAGTCTTTCAATAGATTACCTAAAAGAATTAGGAAGTGTAAAAGTTAACATTGAACAATCTGCCAAACTTTACGGAACATTAAGAGAAAGTGGTTACTCTTTTGATGGTTCTCTCATGTCACCATCAAGTACCAATTTTTCATCTAGCAAACAACAAGCCTTAGGATTAGGAGTATTTGCCGCTAGTTTAGCTTACGGAGCTGTATTTGAACAACAGCAAAATACTACAGAGTATATGGGTGCTATTTTTGGACTTGCCGACAAATTGGGAATTTCAGATGCGTTTGACAAGAATTTGATGGAAAAGTTAACTTCTAGTGATACTACTTTAAACAAGAACATATTGCTTACCAAAGCTTATGTAAATGCAACAGACCAATTATACTCTGAAGATAGAGCACAATTGGTAACCATGATGGTTGCTGGAGGTTTTATTGAAGGTTTATTAATTAGCACAGGAGCAACCAAAGTAAGATTTGGAAATGCAGAAATAAATTATGGTATATATGAGCAAGTTTACTCTTACGACAATACCATTAAAATGCTAGAAGTTTTTAAAGATAAACCAGACGTAGGAGATGTTTATAAAGCATTTAAAGAGCAAGAAGGTGTATTTAAAGGAGTTATTGGATTACATACTCCTAAAAAAATGAAGGAATCAGACATTGAAAAATTAAATGCTGCTGTAACTCAATTAAAAAGTAAATTACTTTAAAAATTATTTGGTAAAACCCAACTCTGCAATTACATTTGCAGCCGCTTAATAAAACACCAATCGGGGTGTAGCGTAGCCCGGTCATCGCGCCTGCTTTGGGAGCAGGAGGTCGCAAGTTCGAATCTTGCCACCCCGACCAACACCACAAAGGGATTCAGGAAACTGAATCCCTTTTTTGTTTCCACTAACACCTAACAAAACACCTAACACTTTTTTATATTTTGAGACTACTTTCTCTAATTACCGCTTGGTATTTGAAATTAGAGGGAGCTTGAGAAAAGCTAAAAATAGGAATCATTATTAATAACAAAACAAAAAAAACAACTTGCTTATTCATATTTAGCTTTCTGAGAGTTTATCATAATAATTGGTAACAATTTACTTAAATATTAAATAATAATTCATTTCCTATAAATTGAACGATATTATTTATTTAAATTTTAAATTAGACGTTTCTTTTATAAGAAATTGAATATAAAACTTTCAATTGAAAACATTAAATAATAAAAAATTAAAACACATTTAATGAGAGAAACAAAATTTACATGGGTAAAAACACATAGCGAGCTTGTTGAATTTATGCGTAAAAATAGAAACCAACAAAATCGGTTGATTGAGACCTTAAAAAAGGTTGGAATCTCGGGGCTTCATGATGAAAAAATAAAAGGCCAAAGAGAAGAACTAAATGAGATTGATCCATTTTCTTTCTTCTGTTATATCTACAAATATGGCAATACTAGGAGACTAAAATACCTTCAAGAAATTGCAAAGGCCTTTAACATCACAATACCAGCTGATGACAATGGAATACCCTCTGTAAACGCTCAAAAGGTTTGTCTTTTCCCTTTTGAGTATAGTAGAAATAATAACGAAATAAATAGATTGTGGAATATCTTCGAAAATGCCTTTTCGGATTCAATTACAGATGACCAATTTGAAGATGTTTTGAAAATAATGGGTACGGGAAAAACTAAATTAACAGAAGGATTATTCAATATTCTCCCTAAAAAGTATTTCCCAATAAATGGTCCAACAATACCTTATCTAAAAGAAGTTCTTGGTATTGAACCAAAATTTAAAACCTTTAGCGACTATCTTAATATTTTAAAACAAATAAAACAAAAATCACCTCTACCTTATTATGAACTTTCATACGAAGCTTGGAAATGGAATGATGAAAGAAAAAATGTCAATTATTGGATTTTTCAAGGT
>JABAYK010000188.1 GCA_018609045.1 Flavobacteriales bacterium | reverse complement strand
TAAAGTTGTGAAATAGTTCTACTGCAAGTGCTTGAGGAACTGCATTTTCGAAATCATCTTTAAAAAGAGAGTATGCAGCAAGCACCAAAGCAGGTCTTATTCTTTTGCCTCCGAGGTTCATTAAATACCCTGCAGGCTCATATAAACCTTTAGGTTTTAACTGATGCACATCTAAATTTTGGATGGCAGTTTCAATAGCTTGAATAAAGTTTTGCAATGAGGCTTGTTTAGTTAAAATCATGCCCACCTAAACTAAAAATGGGCAAAAATGTTTACTCAAAATCTTTTTCTTGTTCTACAATTCTGAAAAGATAATCGCCATAGCCACTCTTTTTTAGAGGTTCTGCTAAAGCTAGAAGTTGTTGTTTATCAATAAATTTCATGCGGTAAGCAATTTCTTCGATACAGCTAATTTTCAAGCCTTGTCTTTTTTCTAAAACTTCAACATATTGGCCAGCTTCAAGTAACGAGTCAATTGTGCCTGTATCTAACCAAGCGGTACCTCTATCAAGAATTTGAACTTTAAGTTTGCCTTGACGCAAGTACTCTTTGTTTACATCTGTAATTTCATATTCGCCACGAGTACTAGGCTTTAGTTCTTTGGCAATTTTTACTACGTCGTTGTCATAAAAATACAGCCCTGGTACAGCAAAATTTGATTTTGGTTTTGCAGGTTTTTCTTCGATGGATAGTGCTTTTTGGTTTTTGTCGAAATCTACCACCCCATATCTTTCTGGGTCGTTTACATGGTAAGCAAAAACAACTCCGCCATCTGGGTCAACGCTTTCTCTTAAACTTTTAGGTAGTTTAGAACCATAAAAAATATTATCTCCTAAAACTAAAGCCACCTTGTCGTTTCCAATAAAATCAGCGCCAATAACAAATGCTTGAGCAAGGCCATTCGGAATTTCTTGAACTGCATAAGAAAAACTACAGCCCAATTGTTTACCATCGCCCAAAAGCTTCTCGAAGTTTGGTAAATCGTGAGGAGTTGAAATAATTAAAATCTCTTTGATGCCTGCCAACATTAGTAACGAAAGCGGATAATAAATCATTGGCTTGTCGTAAATTGGCATCATTTGTTTGCTCATGGCAAGTGTTAATGGATGCAACCTTGTACCTGATCCGCCTGCTAAAATTATTCCTTTCATTCGTCTTTATTTTGAATATTATAATTTCCTTTATCTATTTCTAAAATGTTGAGGTCGATGTCTTCTTCTTCATCATAAATATCCATCATTGGCTCGTTAAAGGCTTTGGTTAATATTCTTTTTTCTAGCGTTAGCAGCATAGATGGCAAGAAAATTAAATTGGCTAACATGGCTACAAAAAGCGTACATGAAACCAATACTCCCAAAGCCTGGGTTCCGCCAAATTCTGACGAATCGAAAACAGAAAAACCAAAAAACAAAATAATAGAGGTGTAAATCATACTAGTTCCCGTATCCTTTAAAGAGATTAAAACTGCTTCTCTAATATTCATGGCTTTGGCCCTGTATTCTTGCCTAAATTTTGCTAAAAAGTGAATGGTATCATCCACAGAAATACCAAAAGCGATACTAAAAACTAAAATTGTTGATGGCTTTAAATTGATGTTAAAATATCCCATTAATCCAGCAGTAATTATCAACGGAATTAGGTTGGTAGCTATTGATATCAATATCATTCTTAATGAAGAAAATAGTAAGGCCATAATAAACCCAACCAGCACAATGGCAATGGCCAAACTCATAAAAAGGTTTTCTACCAAATAGGTGGTTCCTTTAAGGTAAACAATACTTTGGCCTGTTACATCTACATTGAATTTTTCGGGTGGGAAAATTGAGTCAATTCTTGGCCTTAAATCTTCAACCAAAGCCTCCATTTCATGAGTACCTAAATCTGCTACTTGAACATTGATTCTTGCATATTGGTAGCTTGTATCCATAAAAGTTTTGAGAAAGTTTGTGTTGCCAGTTGCATTATCAATATAGGGTTTAAAAAATGCTCTTTCTCTAGTGTTGATTAAT
This sequence comes from Flavobacteriales bacterium, assembly GCA_018609045.1. Classification (GTDB taxonomy): domain Bacteria; phylum Bacteroidota; class Bacteroidia; order Flavobacteriales_G; family Salibacteraceae; genus JAAZVO01. The sequence continues at coordinate 1,370 of JABAYK010000188.1, read as the reverse complement.
TCATATTTCTTAGGATTACCTCCATAAAAAGCTTGCTTGGTGAATTTTATTCCATCTACAATAGAAAGGGGTTTTGAAAATTCAGGATAGCTTTGAATTTTATCCTGAAGTTTTTCCATTCGCTTTAATGTGCTGAAATTCAAAATTTCGCGAGGTTGTTTGCCATCGATGGAAATTAAAAATGGCATAACCCCAGCAAAGTTATCTTCAAAAAATTTGAGGTCTTTTCTAACTTGGTGATTTTTTGGTAAATCATCAACTAGGTTTCCAGTTACCTGAATTTTTGAAATTCCGATAAAAGACAAAACAAGTAAAATGCTTACAATCCAATATACCTTTGTGCGATGACTGCTAACTATGATTACAAGTTTGTTTACAAAGTTTTCCATCCAAGTATAATTGAGATGGTTGATGTGTCTTTCTTTTGGGTCAGCTTGGTAGGAGTAAATTATTGGTATTAGCAGGATAGAAAAAGTAAAAATAAAGACGATACTGAAGGTGGCTAAAATTCCGAACTCAACCAAAATTTTACTTGCCGTAAAGCCAAAGGTCAAAAAGCCAATTGCGGTTGTTGCATTGGTCATCATGGTGGCTCTACCAATTTTGGTAATTACCCTTGTAAGGGCCTTAATTTTATTGCCATGAAGTTTAAACTCGCTATGGTATTTATTTATTAAAAATATACAATTGGGTATGCCAATAACAATAATTAATGGCGGAATAATACTCGATAAAATATTGATTTCGTAACCAAGTAACACCATTGTTCCGAGTGACCAAATTACCCCTAGAATTACTACGAGCATAGATATCCAAACAGGCTTTATCGACCTGAAAAAGAAGAATAAAATAAGTATGGTAACCAAGGCTGCAAAAACCACAAACATCATGAGTTCTGACTTTACCAATTGTGTCATTACTGTTCTAATATGCGGAAGCCCCGAATAATGCATTTGTATGTTTTTGCTTTCTCCAAACCCATCAGTTTGGGCAAAGAGTTCGTCAATTAGCCGCATTCGGTCTTCTGAGTAAAAAACATCTTTGTTTAAAGAAATGGCAATTAGGGAAACATTTGTTTTGGTGTTAAAAAGTACACCCTCGTAGAAAGGCAAACTTTGAATAATGTTTTTTAGGCTATCTAACTCTTTTTGGGTTGAGAGTGGACCTGTAACAATTGGTTCTAAACTAAACCTTTTTTCATCTGTAATTTTTACCAAATTGTAAACGCTAGAGGCAGATATTATGGTATCAACTCCATCAATGGCTTTAAGGTTTTGGTTTAGCAAATACCAATCGTTAAATAGCTCAACACTTTTGAAAATATCCTTTTTAACACCAACAATTAAAACAAAGCTTTCTTCACCAAACCG
>JABAYK010000102.1 GCA_018609045.1 Flavobacteriales bacterium | reverse complement strand
ACAACAACGTGGAAAACACTAGTTTTTATGCTGGTGATATGAAGGACATTTTTACCGCAGAATTCATAGCAGAAAACGGAAAACCAGATGTCATTATTACGGACCCACCGCGAGCTGGAATGCATACCAATGTTATAGAAGTTATGTTGGAATTAGAAGCAGCTCGTATTGTTTATGTGAGCTGCAATGCAGCAACACAGGCAAGAGACTTACAATTGCTAGATCCAAAGTACAAAGTAACCAAAGTGCAACCGTTAGATATGTTTCCGCACACCCATCATGTTGAAAATGTGGTGGTTTTGGAGTTGAGGAATTAACGTTAGCATAACTTATTATCTTAAAGCCTCTTCGATAGAATCGAAGAGGCTTTTTTTTATTTATTTTAGTTAAATGCAACCAAAAACAATCAGGCCTTCGCAAAAGATATTTACAGAACGTTCATCATCCAATTTAAGAGCTATTTCAGCTAAATCAATATCGTAATCATTTTCAAAAGGGCTACATTTCGAACAGTATTCAGACATAATTAGTTTTGAATTTACGCTGCGAAGTTCCTTTTATTTTATGAAACATTTTATGATAGTTATTTGAGAGGCGCAACGTATTTAGATGAGCTAATACATCATAATCTCCATTAGTTAAATTCAAAGATATTACTTTCATCAGACTTAATAAATTCCAATAATTAATTTTTTAAATACTGAAAAGTTTTAACTTCGAAAAAAAAATTATGGATTTTAAAAATGAAAAAACAGAAATACCATGTCCTGGGGGAGGAAGAGCAATTAAAACTACTTATGGTGATTTAGCAAGAAAAAGTTCCTTAAAATCAAGTAAAGGGCATGAATACAAATTCAAATCTGGTGATCAAAGTAAATTAAAAAGAGCAATGGATAAAATAGAAAGACTGCAGAAAGACTTTGAAAGAGAAATGGAAAGAGCTCAAAAAGAATTTGGAGAAAGTATAAATAATGTAATTAGTAATGCTGATATAACGATTAAAAAATAAAAATGGCTTCAATTACGGACAAACCCATTACTAAACTCGAAGAAGATTCTTTAAATATTCAAAAATATGCCAACTCACTGTCCAAATTTATAAGGAATAGCGATACTCCAATAACTGTAGGGCTTCAAGGTGAATGGGGTACGGGGAAAACTTCTTTAATGTCTTTACTTCTTGAAAATTTTAACAATTCTGGAAAGGAAAGAGAAATTGCTACTTCCTGGGTTAATACTTGGGAGTATAGTTTGTTTAAAGGAGCAAGCGAGACTACCCCTGCAGTATTAAGCGGAATGTTGGAAAAGCTTAGAGATGAAAACCAAGATATCTGGACTATCAAAGATATTGCTGGTGAGAAGGTAAAAAAAGCAACTAAGTTTTTAAGTAGTCTTGCTAATCAAGTAATAGCCAATCAAACTGGAGTAAACATTAAAGATGCTGCAAGTGATGCATCCTCAGAAAAAAACATAGCACAAATAGCAGAAATTAAAAACCTCATAAGGTCCATTATTCAAGAATTAATTGGCCATCCAGATAATAAAGCAAAAAAAGTAGTGTTTTTTGTGGATGATTTAGACAGAATTCCTCCTACAGATGCTGTTGAAGTATTAGAATCTCTCAAAAATATTTTTGATATTCCCAACTGTGTTTTTATTCTGGCTATTGATTACGATGTTGTTGTTAAAGGATTAGAAGGGAAATTTGGCAAAAAAACAAAAGAAAATGAAAGAGAATTTAGATCTTTTTTTGACAAAATCATACAAGTTCCTTTTACCATGCCAGTTGGCACGTATGACATCACCTCTTTTTTGAAAACAAAACTAGATGCTTTAGGAGTTCCTGTTGATGAAGGAAGTATTAATCAAATAACAAAAATAATCCGATATACTATTGGTAATAATCCAAGAAGCCTTAAAAGGTACTTAAACACTTTCAGCCTCATAAATCAAATTATTGATGATGATGATGAGAATGAAAAAGATGATGATAATATTATTTTCCTTTTTGCTGTTCTAGGAGTACAAGTTTCTTATCCCAAAATATTTAGGTTATTGACCCAAAATCCTAATTTCTTAACTTGGGATAACGAATTTGGAAATAAAATAGGGCTTGACTTAAGTAAAATTAGAGAGGATATTGAAAATGTAGGCGAATCCGAATTAACGGATGAATCTTGGGAACAAATTATTTGGGGATTTTGCCAAAAAGATCCTTTTTTGAAAGTAAAGTGTTTTAATATTTTAGAATTATTAAACTTTCTAAGGGAACTAACTTACCAAAATCTAGAGAATAAAGACTGGGATGACAAAATAATTAAAAATGAGAAATTATACAGTCCAATAAAAGATAAATTGCATGAAGAATTAAGCTCTGTTTTAGAATTTGCAGCTATTACAAATGTAGACGATGATTTAGCAACTAAACAAGCTGTGAGTAAGGTTGGCTTTGTAACTTATTTTGAAGGATTTGATGGTTGGATTCAAGAAATGAGAAATGGTCAGGAAGAAAATAAACAACTGGGTCACAAAAAGCGTCATCCAATTGAAATTAGTAGTGGTGTTGAAGACTTTTTAAAATATTGGAATGATTATTTTGAATCGAAAGGATTTGAAATGAAATACACTCCATCGGGTGGCTGTTCTGTTCTTTATAAAAAGAAAACAATAATCAGAATTGATCCACCAAAATCTAAAAAGTCAATAATTTATATATCTATTCTTAGGTCTTTTAAAAGAAATTATTGTAAAGCATTAATTGAAGGTCTTGATTCTAAAAATTTAAGAAAATATGCACCAATGGATGGAAAATCTTACATTCTGCCGTGGGGGAAAGAATTTTTCCAACTGTATGGTGATATAAGTAACTTTATGTTAAAAGAGAATGATTTGAAAAATTTATTCGATGAAGCTATTGAAACAATAGATGCAGATAAAAGATTAAAGGTAAATATGGATAACCACAATGAATTAGAAGCCATATTTGATGGCACATTCAATTTTAGTTAAACGTTAATAGAAACTTTTGGAAAGTTCTAAATGAAAACATTTTTAATTAAAAGAAATCCTGACTTTACCGCACATGGAGTTCTTGTAAAGAGAAATGTCGTAAATAAAGAATTTACTGAAAGTAGAATTAATGGCTTCCCCTACTCTAATAAGTTAAATATTGGGGATAAAATTTTAGTTTCTGAAACAAGTTATGGTATTTATGCTTACGGAAGTGTGACCAAAGTTGATGAAATAATAGAGTTTAAAACTGTAAATGAAATTTTAAATTATACTGAAAAAAATAAAATTAGGGATGTCAAATATTGGTATAACTTAATCTGCTAGTCCGCATGTTTACCAGAACGTAAATTGATTACGTTCTGAGTCTCT
>JABAYK010000106.1 GCA_018609045.1 Flavobacteriales bacterium | reverse complement strand
CGTAATTTCTTTTAAGTTTTTTGGGTTAGAGAAAAACTCCCAAGCTTGCTCCATAGTTATAGGTAAAACTACTTTGCGCTCCAATGAATATACTTTCATAAAAATTCTTTTTATTGCAAACACTTAAAAACTGTAAAAGTTGATTGAAATAAAATCTTACCTAAAACTATCTAAAGACGAACTTTTTGAGATACTGAGGTTGCGCACCAACATTTTTGTGGTTGAGCAAAATTGTCCTTACCCAGAATTAGATGATTACGATAAAATAAGTCATCACCTTTTGGCTCAAAAAGAAAATAAAATGGTGGGTACCTTGCGAATTATTGAGTTTGAAAACGAGGTAAAAATCGGAAGAGTAGCTATTCACCAAGAATTTAGAAAGTTAGGTCTTGGCAAAAAAATAATGCTTGAAGCTCATGATTTTATCAAATCTCAATTTCCGAATAAACAAATTAGAATATCTGCCCAACAGTATTTAGAGAAATTTTATTGTGACTTAGGTTATGAGTTTACAGGAAAAAAATACCTAGAGGATGATATTCCACACATGGAAATGATTAAAAAACCTTAGCCTATTTCAGTTCTCGCAAGTTTTGTTGGCAAAAATTCAAGTTTTTTTCAAACTCAGCCGCATCTGAAACGAGCCAAAAGCCTATATCATCTTTTAGCATGTCGTTTATCATTACCCTTTCGGGAAGTATTTTTGCCTCAATTTGATGAATTGTAAAAGTTTTGCCAGTTATTTTTAACTCTAAAAATTTACTTTCATCCATAATTTTAAAAAAGGATTTTCCATCAGCATATTTTTTAAATACCGGAAATTGAACATTATCCATAAACCAAAGAGATTTTAAACTGTTCTTCAAAAAAAGCAAATTATGAGCAACAACCCTAACTTTTTAAAAGGAAAAGAATTTTACAAAGCTCAAAAATTTAACGATGCCATCGCAGAGTTTTCAATTGCTATTTCTAAAGAAGAAAACCCATATATATATTATGAAAGAGCTATGGCTTATGTACACAACAACAATTTAAAATTGGCTTTGGCCGATTTAAATGTTGCTGCAGAATTACAACCAGAAAATCCTTTTCGTTTTTCGAGCCGGGCGTATATTAAAGATTTAGCAGGAGATACTTTAGGCGCTGTTGAAGATTATGAGAAATGTATTGCTTTAGATGATACAGATGCAATTGCCCACAATAATTTAGGCATCTTGGCTGATAAATTAGGGAGAAAAGAAAAGGCAAAAAAATTGGTGAAAAGAGCCGATAGACTAGCTGCTGCAAATGAATATCTAAAAAATATTGAATTCGAAAAAAGAGAAAAAAAGAAAGAAGAATTAGCGCAAACTCAAGAAATTAAAGACCAAAAAAAGCCAAATTCTACATTTCAAATAATAAAAGAAACCCTTACCAACAAAGAGCGCTTTAACGAATTTATTACTTTCGTTAAGCATGGATTTAAACAAAAATAACCCCCCAAAATTTTTAGCCCTACTCACCAACGAACTTCTAACAAAATATGGAGAAGAGCTACACAAAACCACGATAGTTTTTCCCAATAGAAGAGCAGGTTTATTTTTAGAAAAAGCTTTGCTAAAGCAAATTTCCAAACCCATTTGGCTGCCCAAAACTGTTGGCTTCGATGACTTTTTACAAAATCATTTTAACCAAGAATATTCTTCAGATTTAGATATAAGAGTTGGCCTTTTTAAGTGTTACAATAAGGTTTATAAAAATCCAAAAGATTTTCCTGAATTCTTAAAGTGGTCGAGCACAATTATTTCAGATTTTAACGACATTATCGAAAGTTTAACAAGCCCCGAAGAATTGCTTAAAAACTTAATTGCAATTAGGAAGCTAGAAAACTGGAGTCCTTATAATGAAGATAAACTTAACATACTAAAAGAGTTTTTTGGCTTTTGGGATAATTTACCTTTACTGTATAATAAGTTTTTAAACCTTTTTGAAACGGGTGAATTATTTTCTAGGTCATACGCCGAAAAGAAATACATTATTGATTTAGAAAATGGCATAATTCCACAAAACACTAAATTGATATTTGCAGGTTTTAATGCTCTTTCTAATGCGGAGCAGCAAATTTTCACCAAATTAAAAAGTTTAAACCTTGCCAATTTCTATTGGGATATTGATGAATATTATTTCAACAATTCAATTCATGAAGCCTCTGCCCCACTCAAAAAAGTTTTAAAATCGCTAAAAATTGATAGCCCAAATTTCATCTCAAATAATTTGGTTGAATCTGAAAAGCAAATTGAAATTTATGGCGCTTCAGGAAATTTTGCCCAAATAAAATTAGCAGGAAACATTTTGAGCAACATTCCTCAAAATCAATTGCATAAAACAGCAGTAGTGCTTTGCAATCCTGATTTATCATCTCAATTATTGTCTGCCATTCCACAAGAGATAGAGAGCTTGAATATTAGTTTAGGATATCCAATTAAAAGTCACCAAGCATTTCACTTTTTTGAGCAACTTATTTTGTTTTGGAGAGAAATAGAATTGAAAAAGAGTTCTAAACAGAGCCCCATTGCTTCATTTAAAAAGATTCAAATTTTCTTCGATAACGATTTCTTCAAAAAGTTTAATAATTACGAGGAGTTAAAATCAATCAATAATTTCTTCTTAAAAAACGGAATTACCTTTTTAAATAAAGCTACACTCGAAGAGCTTGAAAAACAATTTGAAATAAAAAATAGTTTTAACCAAACCCTAATAAATTGGTTAAAGCATGTTTTAAATAAGCAGGCTTCAAACCATAATATTTCTGAGTTTTTTGAAATCTATTCAAAAGCCATACTGGCAGAAGAAGATTCGGTTGACAAACTTACTCAAGAAGTATTTTTTCTGTTAAACGATGAAATAAGTGAGTTAGATGAAAAGTTAGAACAATTAAAACTACCCAACAATCCTGATAATTATGTAGCTCTTTTCACGCATTTAATAGCGCAATTAAGCATTGATTTAATTGGTGAGCCTCTCGCAGGTTTGCAAATTATTGGACTTTTAGAAACTAGAAATTTAGATTTTGAAAACCTGATTTTTTTATCGGTTAACGAAGGTGTTTTACCATCTGGAAAAAAACTAGAAAGTTTAATTCCGTACGATTTAAGAAAAGGCTTTGGGTTACCAATCTACGAGCATCATGATGGAATTTTTGCTTACCACTTCTACCGAGCAATTCAGCGAGCTAAAAACATCTATTTACTATACAATGCCTTAACCGATGGCATGGGAAAAGGTGAAAAAAGTAGGTTTATTCTTCAAATGGAAAGCGAAAAGCCACTTTCTAAATTCATTACCCAAAACCAAATAAAATCAATGCCTTTTGTTCCAAAGGCTACAAAACAGGTTTTTGGAGAAGT
>JABAYK010000123.1:706-3390 GCA_018609045.1 Flavobacteriales bacterium | reverse complement strand
CTGTCTCCAAAGCAAATATTTTGAGAAGCAGATGAAAAATTACCCGAATTTGTTACAGTTAAGTAACTTGTGTTTGTTTCAGTATAAACTGAATTCTTGTATAGTTTTACAATAATTGTATCTGAACCTGCAGGTAAATAACCCAAATTAGCTGAAACATTAGCTGTAATAATAATAGGTAGACAAATAAATGGTACAATTTCATTTATGTAAATTGTTGTTACCTTTCCTTGATTTACTACACTATCTAAACCTAAAGTTGAATTACCACATGCCAAGGAAGCATTTACAGTTGCTATTACCGTATCGCAGCTAGAAACTATAGTTGGCGATAATGTAACGGAATTTATCCATTGTGCTTTGGCAGGAAAAGAAAAGCCTAAAACAAGAAGGAGATAAAAAAATTTTTTCATGGTTTTTAAGTGCAAATAAAACAATTTAACAAATATATAAGTTAAGGGTACATTTGCAGCCGATGAAAAATTTTGCCATACTTTATTTTCTCACAATTTGCTTATTCTCTGCAAATTCTCAAGACGTTTCTTACATAAACTCTTCTATAAAAATAGATGGAGTTGATGATGAAGCTGTTTGGTTGAAACAAGCATCTCTTACAAAATTCACCCAAAATTTTCCAACCGATAGCTTAACTGCCCAAAATCAAACTGAAGTAAAACTACTTTTTGATGATGAGAATTTATTTGTTTTTGCAAAGTGCTATCATCAACCTAACGAAAAAGAGTTTGTACAAACCTTAAAAAGAGATTTTTCAATATTTGAAAACGATGCATTTGCAGTTTCTTTTGATCCTTTTGGAGATGGCTTAAACGGGTTTTACTTTATGGTAAACGCAAAAGGTGCCCAAACGGAAGCCATGATTGGAAATGGAACTGATGTTGCTACTGTATGGGACAATAGGTGGTTTTCAGCGGTAAAAAATCTAGAATCCCATTGGACAACCGAATTTCAAATTCCGTTTAAATCTATTCGCTACAATGAGAATAATAAAAATTGGAATTTTAATTTTCTTAGGATGGCGCTAAACCAAAATGAAAGATCAACCTGGCAAACAATTCCAATAAATTTTGAACCTCCAAATTTAGCTTTTGGACAAGACTTAAGTTTTAGTCAAGCATTACCTAAACAAAGCGCTAATATTTCAATAATTCCAAGTTTAACTACTAATATTTCGAAAGATTTTGAAAATTATCAACCAGTAAAGAGTCGGTTTATTCCGAGTGTTGATGGTAAAATTGCTATTACACCTTCTTTGAATTTAGATTTAACCATAAATCCTGATTTTTCGCAAGCAGAGGTTGACGTACAGCAAACCAATCTAACAAGATTTGAGTTATTTTTTCCTGAAAGACGACAGTTTTTTATTGAAAACAGTGATTTATTCGAAACATTTGGATTTAGACAAATAAGACCTTTCTTTTCAAGACGAATTGGGTTATCAAACGGAAGTCCAATCCCAATAATTGGAGGTGCTCGATTAAGTGGTAAAGTCAATAAAAATTGGCGAATTGGCTTAATGAATATCCAAACCGAAGGAAATAATAATCAAAACATTGACGCCCAAAATTATACAGTGGCAGCATTTCAACGGAAAATATTCACACGTTCAAATATTGCAGGAATATTGGTGAATAGACAAGGATTTGATAACTCCACCATGGATTATTCTAACTTTAATAGAGTAGCAGGATTAGATTATAACATAGCCTCAAAAGACAATAAGTTTAGAGGAAAAATATTTTACCACCAATCCTTCCAGCCAAACCAACCGAAAAGGGCTGCTGCAAATGCTAGTTGGTTAATGTACAATAACCGAAATTGGTTTGTGATGTGGAACCATGAATATGTGGGAGAAAACTATCAAGCTGATGTTGGCTTTGTAAGGAGAAATAGAATGTTTGACCAAAGTTCAAGTTCATTTTATAAATTAACTTATTACAGACTTGAGCCTATGGTCAGGTATAACTTCTTTCCAAAAAAAGGCCCAATAAATAGACATGGTCCAGAATTGTATATGGATTATTATACTGATATTAACTTAAACCCCACAGATAATTTAGTTAGGTTATCATATCTAGCCACTTTCAACAATACTAGCACATTAAGTGTGCGCTATGGTGAAGTATTTACCAAGTTATTTTTTCCTACTGATGTCTCTTTTACCGATAAAGTTGCAATGCCTGCAGGAAATTACAGGTATAATACTTATGGTATTAATTACAGAACTGATTTTAGAAGAGATCTTCAAGCCTTTTTAAGTATTTTTTCAGGAGATTATTACACAGGTTCCAGGTTTTCTGCAAATACAAGCTTAACTTACCGACTTAAACCTTACGCAATATTCTCGGTGAGTTATGAAAGAAACCAGGTGAATCTTCTCCAATACAATTCAATAGCATATTTAAATTTATTAGGGGTTCAGGCTGATGTTTCCTTTAGTACAAATCTTTTCTTCAACACCTTTATTCAATATAACTCTCAAATAAACAACATCAATTTAAATTCAAGAATTCAATGGAGGTTTAAACCAATGAGTGATTTATATTTAGTTTACTCAGAAAATCACGATCCCAATTTATCAATAAAAAATAGGGCATTAATTCTAAAGTTTAGTTATTGGCTAACTATTTAATTTAAAAAAGACCAAGCAAACCCTACTCGTAAAC
>JABAYK010000123.1:0-696 GCA_018609045.1 Flavobacteriales bacterium | reverse complement strand
AGAAAATAGTTATTTCCGCTAAAACCTTGGTTTAGATGAGAGGCTTTTACAAAAAATCTAGCAGTTTTTACTTTTGCAGCAAAAAATAAATCTACAAAAGGATAATTACCAAATCTATTAGCAGAAGTATTGGAATAAAATTGTCTGTTTTGAGGAGAATATCCAAATCCTCTAAATTGAGATGTGTAGAATAAATCAACTCCCAAGTTAACAAACATATGGTGGTCGAAAATCCACCCTTTAAGGTAAACCCTAGAAAATGAAATAAACTTGGGAAGAGGTAATAACAAAGAATTTGAAAATTGTTGCCATCTTGTATCAGTGGAAACAAAAAATCTTTTGTTTTCAGCTTTTAAATTTACATTAACAAATAAGTATTCATCAAGGGTATTAGATTGATTTACAACTAAGTTTTCGGTAAAGAAAACCCCATTATTATATAGCCCAGAACCCAAATCAACCTTAATGAAATTATAGAACAATTGATTAACTGAAATTTCGTTAACCCTTTCTTTTTGAAGTGAATTCTCATATTGGAAACTTGTACCAAAATAATTCTGAAATACATATGGCACTGTTGTCGTTTGTGTTTGAAAAGTAAATCCAACATTATAAAATTTGGTTAAATCCAAATTTGAATTTAGTTTAAACCTGCCATCACCCGAATTGTATCCTGAAAAAACTTGAGAATAATCT
>JABAYK010000077.1 GCA_018609045.1 Flavobacteriales bacterium | reverse complement strand
AGTTGCAAATATCAATTCTTTTTTCCCATCCTTTTTCTAGCGGAAATTCATTTTGATAAGCATTGTAAAAAGTATCATCGAATCCACCAAATAGCCTAGTCATGGCCAAATCCATTTCTCGGTTGCCATAATAAACTGCTGGATCGATTAAAGCTGGTTTGTTGTTATGACACAAAAAATTTCCACTCCACAAATCGCCATGCACCAAACTTGGTTTTTCGGTTGGGAAAATTTCTGCTAATTTTAAATAAAGTAAGTTGAAAGCTTTTAGGTCTTCTTTTGACAACAGATTTTTATTAAAAGCCAATTTTACCAAAGGGCTTAATCTTCGATTTTCAAAAAATTCTGTCCAAGACAAGAAATGATGGTTTGTTTGAGATATTGAGCCAATATAATTATCGAAACTCAATCCAAACTTACTATTTGATTGCTGATGTAAATGGGCTAACATTTCGCCAAAATCGAACCAAAATTTTTGATTTGGAATGTCTTGATTTAAATGCTCTAAAACCAAAAAGGAAACATCATCAAGTTGAAACTCTCCAATAACCTCGGGAATTATAAACCTAGATTTTTCTTGCAATAGCTCTAAACCCAAAACTTCTTTTGCATACATTTCAGGAAACCGGGAAGCACTATTTTGTTTTACAAAGAAAAATCCTGAATTGGTTTTTAGTTTGTATGCCTTATTAATTGAACCGCCTGAGGTAGTAGATGCATTAAAAATAGTTAACTCTTTATTTATTGATGAAGAAATAGATTCTTCTAAAAAAGAAATATGGTTTTGGGTTAACATTTACTCAGCAATAGGGTCTCTGCCTTTTGGAGACTGATTTGGCAAGTTAAAATATACAGTATGTGAAATTTTGCATCGTACAGGTTTGCCATTTTTTATAGCAGGTTCCCATTTTATTTTTCCTAATACCCTTCTAGCCTCTTCGTAGCAACCTCCGCCCAAATAATGAGTTGGGTAAACATTACTTATTTCACCTGAGGCCTCAACAATAAAATCAAGAATAGTTTTACCAGTCATATTCATTTTTAAAGCATGAGGAGGATAAACCAAGTTGCTGTAAATAAAGTCATTTAAAGAATTATAACCTTTTGGAATAATAGGTTGAGGCGCTCGCTCAACATTTGTTAACTCATAAACTAATAGTGTCGAGTCTGCCAATGGAAAATTTTTAGGAATTTCATATCCTCTTTCTTCCACCATCTTAGCATATTTTTTTGGATTAAATTTTATGATTACTTGTTTGGAAGACTCTAAAGGAAATCCGTCTTGAGCTGCTGGTGAAAATTTGGTCATCTTAATTAGCCTTATGGCTTCTTTGTTAAACGCAGCTGAAGCTGTAAATAAAGGCCTTACTATTTCAAATGAAAAATCTGGGTGCACCAAAATTTCGTAGCCAACTTTTGCTGAAACTTGGTTGGCCAATTCTTCTTTTGGATATACCATTTCATGTAAAAGCAACTTTTTGAACTCTCCTTTTCCCCCTCGGTAATCAGCTTCAATTAAACCGATAGATTTTCCAAATTGACTAAACCCCAATAGAGTTTGGAGCACCAGGAAAAAAGAAAAAACTACTGCCTTCACAAAGCAAATTTACAGGAAAGTACTTTTGCTGTTTTTCAGGATAAAAAAAATGATATTTTTGTGCTCTCAAAATTTGGGGCATTAGCTCAGCTGGCTAGAGCGCTACACTGGCAGTGTAGAGGTCAACGGTTCGACTCCGTTATGCTCCACCAAAAATAGTAAGGGATTCAAGAAATTGAGTCCCTTTTTTGTTTCTTGGAGTGTTGGTTTTGAGTGTTCTCCATTTCTAAATATTATGGCATTTCAAATTAATTCATGATTTTATTAAACTTGTGTTTTATTTTTAGATTTGCCTAAAAATTTAATTTGGCATTACGTAATATTACTTTATTCTTTTTATTAATTTTTTCAATTAGCCTATTTGGGCAAGAAGGAATAATTAAGGGTAAAGTAATTTCAAACGGAAGCCCTTTGCCTTTCGCTAATGTGTTTATTGAAGGAACTACCAACGGTGTTATTTCCATCGAAAAAGGAATATTTGAAATTAAAAATCTAGAATTAGGTCAATACACTGTTGTATCTTCATTAACAGGATTTGAATCTCAAAAAATTCAGGTTGAGATTAGCCAAGAAAAGCTAGAAATAATTCTCGACATACAACTAAAAGAAAACCTTTATGAGCTAGAAGAAGTAGTAATTTCAGGCACCCGAACCTCTAAAAAAATTACCGATTCACCTGTAATGGTAAACGTTTTAAATCAACGGACTTTAAACTCTGTTCAAGCTTGCAACATTTCTGATGGACTTAAATTTCAGCCTGGATTAAGGGTCGAAACAGATTGCCAAACTTGCAACTACACCCAACTCAGAATGAATGGTTTGGGTGGTTCCTACTCTCAAATTCTAATTAATGGAAGGCCAATTTTTAGTCCTCTTTTAGGATTGTATGGTTTAGAACAAATACCCACCAACATGCTTGAGCGTATTGAGGTGGTAAGGGGTGGTGGCTCTGCTTTGTATGGTTCTGCTGCTGTTGGTGGCACGGTGAACATCATCACCAAAATACCAACAAAAAATGGTTTTGATTTTGGATACACTTCACAACTTATCAATAATAAAACAACAGATCACAATGTTTTGGGAAATGCAACCATTTTAAATTCTTCTAAAAAGTTTGGAACGTCTATTTTCTTTAATCATCGCAATAGAAATTGGTATGACCATAACGATGATGGATACTCTGAGCTCCCTAAAATTGAAAATACTTCATTAGGTATAAACATGTTTTATACACCTACCAAAAACCAAAAACTTGAGGTTAGTTTCACCAATTTAAATGAGTATAGGTACGGTGGTGAAATGACCAATAAAGAACCCCATTTGGCGCTTCAATCTGAAGAAAGAAACCACAAAGTTTACATGGCAAGCGCCGATTACCAAATAAACATTAATGATGGTAACACCTCAGTTATTGCCTACGCAGCATCACAATTTACTTACAGAACACACTACACTGGTATTTTTCCTGATAGTAGTGATGATATTGTGCAACACTTAAAACTACCCCCCTATGGATTTTCAGAAAATCTTACAGTACAAGGTGGTATTCAGGTAAATCATAGGTATAAGGAATTTTGGTTAGGTCCAAATATTATTACAGCCGGTGCAGAAATTTTACATGATGATGTTTTTGATGAAATTGAAGCATACAATTATTTGATAGATCAAGTATCGATAAACCAAGGAATTTTTCTGCAAAGCGATTGGGAAATTTCACCAGCAATTAACCTTTTGGCAGGAGGAAGATTAGACAAGCATAATTTTGTGGCTAATCCCATTGTGAGTCCGAGGTTAAGCTTAATGTATAAACCTAAAT
>JABAYK010000140.1 GCA_018609045.1 Flavobacteriales bacterium | reverse complement strand
GTGCTTAATCGAAAGTTTATTACTTTTAATTCCCCTACTAACCATAGCCGAGACGTTATGCACAAGTTGACTTGAATGCAGCTCTAAGCTAACTTAAATATTGTAAATAAAAAAAAGTAGAAACCAGAAACTACTAAAAAAACGGGGATAAATCCGAAAATCCAAAGAGTAGGAAATTTTAAACATCATAAATTATTGTGAAAAAATTATTTTTTTTAGTAATAACATTAGCTTTTACTAATGTTATTTTTGCGCAAACCGAACAAGGTAGATTTATATTATCAGGGGCAACTGGGTTACAATTTATCAGTAGTAATGTTGATTATGAGTATGACGGACAATCACAAGGAGATTTTACTCAAAGTTCATTTTCTATTATGCCTTCTATAGGTTATTTTGTAATGGACAATTTGGCTGTTGGATTATCAGCTAATTTTTCTTCAACCACTCAAAAAGACGAAGGATATAAATATACTGTTAGTTCTACAATGTTATTACCAACTGCATTATATTATTTTCCTGTAGAGGGTCAATTTAAACCTTTATTACAAGTAGCAGCTGGTCTAATGTCTACAAAAGAAAAAGATAGTTATGCTGGAGGTTCTGATGAATATAAAATGAGTGGTCTTGCCTTAAATTTTGGAGGAGGTGCTGCTTATTTTATAAATGATTATGTATCATTGAATTTTGGATTATCATATACTATGGCTAACTTAAAAGACAGTGATGATTCGAATTTGGTACAAAAACAAGGCAGCTTTGCAGCTAATATTGGGTTTTCAGTATTTTTTTAATTAATACTTAATTTAATGAATTTTAGCAAAAGTTTAGCTTTTAACTATAGGAATAAAAAACCCAATGCATAACAACGTATATAAAAAATAGCGGATCAATTGCTTAAATGAAAGATAAATAATAAAACTAAGCGTCAGCTATAAATCGAAAAAATAGGCACTAGAACTCGCTACTTTTCATATACTAAACGTTGTAAGAAATTAAAAATATTATGGGATATATCAGTAATGAACAATTAATTGGATTAAAATCTAAAATAACTAGTGACCCATCATTGCTTGGTAAACTTTATAAGTCAAAAAAGAGCGCAGATTATAAAATAAGCGTTGACCACAATCTTGTTAGTGATTATGAAAAAGAAGGTTGGACAATAGATACTGTACTCAAAACAAAAACCAAACTAACAAAAGAGAAAACTCATTCTAAAAAATTTGAAGATGCTGTTTGGTGTCAATTCTATGAATTAGGCTTTCGAACTTTAAACATAGATGAAACCTTTGAGCTTCCTTTTAGTAAAGATCCAAAAGACAAAAAACAAATAGATGTAATTGCAATTAATGATGAAACAGCAATCATTATTGAATGTAAGTCATCGGAAAAATTAAAAAAAGCTCCATCTTACAAAGATGAATTTGATTTACTTGGTTTAAGGCTAGATGGTTTCACAAAAGTTTTAAAACAATTATTCAATAATACAATAAGAACCAAATTTATTTTCGCAACCAACAACCTTCGAATAGACCCTGAAAGCGTTGATATGCAGAGGTTTTTCAGCACTAACTCTTACCATCATAATGACAGGTCATTTCAATATGTTGACAGTATAATTAAAAATTATAAAAATGCGGCTACATATCAGTTTATGGGCTTGCTGTTTAAAAACCAATTAATTAACTCTGAAAAAATTGAGATCCCTGCAGTTGAGGGTGATATGGGAGGCTTGAAGTACTTCATGTTTTCCATTGAGCCAGGGATTTTATTAAAAATGGGATTTGTTTTACATCGTACAAAGGCAAATGAAGAAGAAATGCCTACCTATCAAAGGCTACTAGTACCAAGCAGACTAAAAGGGATTACGAATTTTATTGATGGCCCAGATGGTAAGGGTGGTGGATTCTTCCCAAATTCTATCATTGTTAATTTCAATACTAAAAAGCATAAAATCATTTTTGAAGCTGGTGCCAAATCAGGTAGTTCATCTTCAAGATTTGGTATGCTGAAATTGCCGAATGCATATAGTATTGCTTACATTATAGATGGTCAACATAGACTGTATGGCTATGCTAATTCAAAATTTAAAGATTCCAATACAATACCAGTTGTGGCATTTTCAGATTTACCTTCTATTACTCAGCTTGAAATGTTTATGAATATTAATCAGAACCAAAAAGCAGTAAGCCCGAGTTTAAGATTAACCTTAGAAGAGGATTTATTTTGGGATTCCGATAGAGCTGATTCAAGAATAAAAGCTTTGCGCTCGTCAATCATTAAAATGCTTTGCATTTCTCAAAGCTCACCATTATTAAACAAAATTTCTATTGGAGAAGATAAAGCAGAATTGGCCTTTAAACCTTTTGCGACAGCAATAAGCTCATCTGGGTTACTTCCTAGTGCTAAAGGAAATAAATATTTAGATAAGAATTTGGATTCATGTATTTACGAAACAAATAATAATAATCATGACCAAGAAATGAGGAAAGCAAAAAAATCAATATGTAAGCTTATTGAACTTTGTTATTCCTTTGTTGAAGAAAATTACAATCCTATCTTTTCTAGGGAAAGATATTTTATCTTATCAAACAGGGGTACTTACGCATTCATTAATATAATTGGTAGTCTAAACTCTTTTCTAACTAAAAAAGGAATACTTAATAAAAAAAGTAAGCCACAAGAAAGACTAGAGCAAATGCAAAAATATTTTGCAGTATTGTTAGAGGGTATTAATAATCTTAAAAAGCAGAGAGAAGAAAACCTATTAAACCTTATTGGAGCTGGGGCAGACGTTAAATGGCTAAGATTTTTTCAGGAATTAATAAATGAAAAGTTTTCTGATTATAACCCTATAGAACTTATAGAATGGAAAGAAAGAAATGATTCTAACCTGCAAGACGAAGGAAGAAAATATGGAGTTTCAATTGAGAAATTCATGAAAACAAAAGTTATTGAAAATTTAAAATCAATGTTTGGGGATAATTGGGAATTAGAAATTAATACTATAAAAACAAAATGTCAGGCCAGCGCTAACGCTGAAATGGAACGATATTATAAAGAATTCAAGGAAAAAAAGACTGTTGAATGGACTGAAATGTTTGGGATTAGTGACTACAAAACAATTATTGATAAATATTTTGATAAACGAGAAAATATCGCAAACGACAATACAGAATTTAAAACATTCAAAGAACTATTTTCTATTGATATCGGTCTAGGATTTAATAGTAATAAAGAGAAAACTAGATGGATATCAAAGTTTGGATCTTTAAGAAATAATTGGGCTCACGAAGCTTCAAAAAATAATGGTTTAAGCAAAGAAGAAGTTGAGGTTTTAAAGGTTATGTATAATCATTGTAATAAAACTTCTTACAACACTATGTATAGTGCATAGCACCCTTCGGGTTGCTACGACACCATACATTAACCGTTA
>JABAYK010000023.1 GCA_018609045.1 Flavobacteriales bacterium | reverse complement strand
AGTACATTAGATGGAGTGGTCCTACTTGTAATCCTATGGTTTTAACACCACTTGCTCAGAAAAAATCTGAGGTTTCTGCGCAACAAGTTGAAGATGTTGCTCTAACTCAAGTTGTAACAGATGGAGTAGAGTTTACTTTAGCTCCAAACCCAACTTCAGGTGTATTCTCTATGCAATTGAATGGTTCATTGGTTAACTCAACTGAAGATATTCAAGTTACTATTACAAGCCAAGATGGTAGAATGGTTGAAAACAAAACATTTAATAATTTAAGTGGAAGTTTCAACAGAGAATTCTCTCTTGAAAAATATAGCAACGGAATTTACTTCGTAACAATTTTAGTTGGAAACGAAATCTTGAAAGAGAAAATAGTTTTAACTAGATAGTAATAAAAACTAAGTCAAAAAAAATCCCCTTTGAGAAATCAAAGGGGATTTTTTTTTGGAATAAACCTAAATTTAATAAACCAATAATCTTGGTTCGGTTATTTCTTCCATGGTGTATTTAATTCCTTCTCTGCCTAAGCCAGAATCCTTAACTCCACCGTAAGGCATACTGTCAATTCTAAAACCAGGTATGTTGTTGATCATTACACCACCTACTTCTAATTCTTCGTGAGCATATTTCATATGGTCAACGCGGTTGGTAAAAACTCCGGCTTGCAATCCAAAAACCAATTCGTTGGTTTGGACTATGGCATCTTCAAAAGATGTTGCTTTTTCTATAGTAGCCACTGGCCCAAAAACTTCCATATCGCAAACCTTCATGCCCTTGCCAGTATTGGAAAGTAATGTTTGTTCAAATAAATTGTGGTTTTCATCTTTTATTTTTCCTCCCACCAAAACCTCAGCGCCCATTTCTTTAGCTTCGTTTACCCAAGAATCAATGCGTTAGAGGTGGGTTTTGTCTATTATGGGGCCTACAGAATTTTCAGGGTTTAAAGGGTCACCTGCTTTAAGCTTTTTTATTTCAGAAGTAAGCAAACTTTTAAACTCTTCGAAAACAGATTCTACCACCAAAGTACGCTGGGTAGAAATACAGATTTGGCCTGCATATAAAAATGCACCAATTGCCGTTAAATTGGCTGTTTCCATCAAGTTTGCCGATTCATCTACTATTACGGCTGCATTTCCACCAAGCTCGAGCGCAACTTTCTTTTTTCCACAAATATTTTTAAGGTACCAACCTATTTGAGGATTTCCAGTAAAGGAGAAAAATTTGAATCTTTCATCCCTAACCATCAATTCTGCTTCGGGAATATCTGCCATCAAAATATTTACAACACCTGCAGGGTAACCAACTTCGTGAATCAATTTAGCAAAAGCCAAAGCAGTTAGTTAAAGCCTTCTAATAGGGGGGTAAAATTTAAAAATAGAGTTTGGTTAAAAATGTTCAATTACATTTTCAATTTGGCAGCTTTTATTCTAGTGTAAGATTCCATCAACCTTTCTTCAGAAATTTTTCCCTCATCTACAAGTTTTTTGAAAGTTGTGTGAACTCTCTCAATGGTTGGTGTTTCTGTTCCAGGTATATTGCCTGAAAACATCAAAACATCAATTCCAGCATTAATAGCCATCAAAATGGCATTTTCTAATCCATAGTGATCAGAAATGGCACGCATTTGCATGTCATCAGAAAAAATTAACCCATTAAAGCCAAGCTGATTTCTTAACATGCCAGTTAAAATAGGTTTAGATAGGGTAGAGGGCAAGGTGTCAGGATCTAATTTAGCGTTTATAATATGGGCCGACATAATGGCTGGAGCAGCACCATTTTTTATCATTTGCTCGTAAGGAACAAGCTCATTTTTTGTCCAAACAGTAGTTACATCAGCCATTCCCAAGTGTGTATCGCCTTTTGAAGAGCCATGACCAGGGAAATGCTTTAAAACAGGCAAAATTTTATTTTCCCAAAGTGTATTCGAAAAAATAGAAGCATGTTTGGTAACAATTTCTGGATTATCAGAATAGCACCTACCATATTTTGCAATAATTGGATTATCGGGGTTTGAGCATAAGTCTACACAAGGGGTGAAGTTAACATTGATGCCAATATCAATCAAGGTTTTTGACATAACCTCAGCGTAATATTTTGAGGAATCTACATTATTCAAATCTCCCAAATATTTTGCGGTAACCGATTTTGGAAAGCCATATTTGGTTTTAAGCCTGTTTACTGTTCCTCCTTCTTGGTCTATTCCAATAAATGTGAAATTGGGAGAAGCTATTTGAATTTCGGCACAGAAGTTTTTAAGCAATTCAGCAGAATTTACTTTAGAAATATTCTTTTCGTATAATATAATTCCGCCTAATTCATCTTTTTCTAAATACTTTTTTACAGACGGGTTTTGACTTAATGTAGTTTCATCAACCCCAACAATTATCATTTCACCAATTAATTGCTCAAGCCTTGGTTTTGGATCTTCAGGAGCGGCTTTAGTTGATTTTTCTTGGTTACTGCAGTAAACTAACCCCAAAACAGGGAAAAGAAGAATGAATAGAATTTTATTGAATTTCAAAGCGATGTGAATTTAAACAAAGTTATTTTAGAAATAAGCACTTGCAAATTACTTAGCTTAATTTGTTAAAGGTTTATTGTTTAAATAAAAAAAGCCACGATAAAATCGCGGCTTTTAGTTAGTGGGCCCACCTGGGCTCGAACCAGGGACTTTCTGATTATGAGTCAGATACTCTAACCAGCTGAGTTATAGGCCCATTAAAGTTGTTTACTTTTTAAAAGGTTTGCAAAAATAGTATTTAGAAATAATTATGGGCTTATTTTGCAAAAATTCTATGATGGAAATTAAGAATATTATTTTCGATTTGGGTGGTGTAATCTTAAACATTGATTACAACCTTACTGCCCAAGCTTTTAAAAACCTAGGGGTTTCGAACTTTGATGAACTTTACTCAAAGGCACAACAATCAGAACTTTTCGACTTGATGGAAACTGGAATGGTTTCAAACCAAGAGTTTCGAAATGGAATTAGAGACACTATTAAAATTGAACTTTCTGATGAAGAAATTGACAATGCATGGAACGCCATGTTGTTGGATTTACCTTTTGAAAGAATTGAATTGCTTCAGAAGCTTAAATACGAAGGTTACAGACTTTTCTTGTTGAGCAACACGAATCAAATTCATTATGATGCTTACACCAAAAACCTAAAAAAAGAGCATAATGTAGAAGGCCTTGAAGAGTTTTTTGAAAAAACATATTTTTCTCATCAAATTCATAAAAGAAAACCTTTAAAAGAAACCTTTCAATTTGTTTTAGATGACGCTGAGCTAAATGCTGAAGAAACTATTTTTATCGACGATAGCTTGCAGCATGTTTTAGGAGCAAAAGAGGCAGCAATAAATGCATTTCACCTTGAAGGTGATATTCTTGCTTTTTTTGATGAAATTGAACAGCAGAACAATTAAATATTTTAGATTGATGTTTAGTGATTTTAAATTCTAAATCCAAAAATCAAAAATCTTATATCCTAAATCAAAAATCCTACATCCCACATTCTACATCGAAAAATCATAAATCTAAAATCCTACATCCTAAATCAAAAATCCATAAATCAACCTCTATCTTGACATAACTCTACCAAAAGCCCATTAGCACTTTTGGGGTGAATAAATGCAATTAGCTTATTGTCTGCACCTTGTTTAGGCTCTTCATTAATAAAGATAAAACCTTCAGATTTTAACCTTACCATTTCAGATTTAATATCATCAACAGCTATGGCAACATGGTGAATTCCTTCCCTGTTTTTTTCTAAATATTTCGCAATGGGGCTGTTTGGGTTTGTAGCTTCAAGTAACTCTAGTTTATTTGGACCAAGCTCATAAAATATGGTAGAAACTCCTTCACTTTCAACAGTTTCAGTTTTGTAAGCAGGTTTATTCAGAAGCTTGTCAAATACTTCTTTAGCTGCAGCAGCATTTTTTACAGCAATACCTAAATGTTCTATTTTATTCATTGTTTAAAAATCTAAGGATAGAGAATTCTTTATTTGGTTCAACATTATTCAATAACTGATTGCAAACTTTTCCTGCAAAGTAAGGCACCAAAGCCACACCTTTAGAGCCTAACCCATTAAAAACAAACATTTGCTTATTTATGGGATGTTCTCCTAAAAATGGTTTTCGATCGTTGGTGTTGGGCCTAATGCCGGCAGTATGCTCAATTATTTGGTAAGGGCAATTAAGTATTTCTTCTAATTTTTCAATCAAGGTTAATTTTCCTTCATCAGAAGGTTCCCAATCTAAATTATCCCATTGATATGTTGCGCCCACTTTATACTGTTTATTTCCAATTGGCAGCAAAAAAAAGTCTTTTTTGAAAATTGCATCAGGTATTTGGGCTTCTGTTTTTATGGTTAAAGTTTCGCCTTTTGTTGCCCTAAACGGCAAAAAGTTCCATAAAGGGTTTTCGGTAGCGTAAGCACCTTCGCAAAACACAATTTTTTGGGTCTTTATTTCAAGGCCATCATTTTTTACTATCCAGCTATCTTTATCCATAAGATAATTGCTAAGTTTTTCTATTTGCTGAAATCTTCCTTCTTTTTCAAAAAATATTTGCGATGCGGTAAGGTATGTTTTGGTATCTACAAAACCGCCTTGTTTAACCTCACCCCAAGCCTGATAATTTTTTAAATTTTCAAATTTTTCTGATGAAATTGGCTTTAAATAATCCGCAAAGTTCGAATCGCCAATTTTGGCTTCCCATTGATTTTGGCCTCCAATATTATTGATGGTTTTAAAAAGAGGCTTTTCAAAAAAGAAAACTTCATTGGTAATTTTTTCAATTTTTTGGTAAAATTCTTTTGCTACAGGCAAACATTCATCTATCATATATGACTTAGTTAACCTTTTAAAAACAACAGGATTAAAAATGCCAGCCGCCTTTAAAGTTGTCTTAGGTTTGTTTAAGTCAATTATTTGAAAATCAATAGCTTTAAGGTGAAGTTCCCAAGCTAAAGTAGTACCGGCTAAACCACCGCCAATTATTGAAACTTGGGTAGATTTATTTATCACCCTTCAATAGTACCTATTTTTTGTATTTTAGCAAGCTTCGAAAAAAATAATGTAGGCAACCATTTTAAAAGTTGTCGTCAATAACTACAAATGAAACAGAACGAGAACATCTGGAATTTAAAATCTACAAGAATGAAATTATTATTAAAGGCACTTTTTGTGCTTGGGGTTTTTGCATTTTTTGCACCTCAGGCTAAAGCATCGCACGTTGCGGGGGTTGATATCAGTTACCAATGTATTGGGAAAGACTCTTTTAAAATTACAGTAAATGTATTTAGAGATTGTTCAGGTATTTCTGCAACTCCCAACGTAAATGGTTTTACAATCACTTCACCTTGTGGCTCAGTAACACCAAACTTTGTTTTAACAAACCCTAACAGCCCACTACCAAATGCCAATAATGGCACGCAGGTTTCCCAATTATGTGGATCTGCCTTACCGCAGAGCGCTTGTAGTGGTGGACCATTTCCTGGTATGATGCAGCTAATTTTTGAAGCTATTGTTGTTTTGCCTCCTTGTAATTTTTGGACATTAGGTTATTCACCACCTTGTTGTAGAAATACCAATGTTAATTTAAGTACTGCAAGTTCAGGTGCCTATGTTCAAAGTACTTTAAATAATCTTACAGATTCTTGTAATACAGGACCAGCTTTTGCTGCTCAACCTATACCTTATGTTTGTGCCGGCCAGGTGGTTCACTACAATTTTGGAGCTTTCGAACCAGATGGAGATAGTTTGGTATATTCATTTATTTCTGGTTTTAGTGCTCCAAATGTTCCAAATGTTTTTAACTTTCCATACACTGCTACAGGTCCTTTAGTTGGTGCAACAATCAACTCGCAAACTGGTGAGGTTATTTTTACTCCTACAGCTACAGGAAATTTTGTTGTTGTTGTTGAGGTTAGAGAGTATGATAAAAATGGAATTCTGCTGAGCACTATTATGCGTGATATATTATTTGTTGTTCAGATATGCAGTAATCAGCAGCCAAACCCTGTTGCTCCAATATCTAATTTTACAGGAACAGGCGCATTAATTGATTCCAATTCTGTAGAAGTCTGTATTGGAGAAACTTTTACATTCGATGTGAAAATTTGGGATCCAAATCCTAATGATTCAATTTCTCTTAAATCAAACGTAGACTCAATACTTCCTGGGGCAACATTCTCAGTTTCATATCCACCAAATAAAACGGATACAGCTATAGCGACTATTTCTTGGACAGCTGTGCCAGTAAATGGAAATTTTTACCCCTTCTTTATAGAAGCAAATGATAATGCTTGTCCCATTCCAGGTATATTTTATGCAACTTTCGATGTACGTATAATAAATAGTACAATAGCATTTCCCAATCAAACCATTTGTCAGTTCTCACAACAAGCTACGATTGAGGCTTCAGGTGGTACACAGTTTACTTGGGTAGCTTTACCAGGTGGAGACCCAATTGTAGTAGGCCCTCCTGGAGTAGGAAACTTTGCTTGTGATACATGTAAAATTACCCAAGCCTATCCTTTATTTACAACTTGTTATGAGGTTACAAGTAACTTATCTGGTTCTTGTAGAAATGTTGATACTGTATGTGTTCGAGTAGCTCCTGATTATACTTTAACAACCTCGAACGATACTTTAATATGTTCTGTAGCGCCTATCAGTTTGTTTACAAGTTCAAGTGATCCTGCGCAGAATTACAAGTATAATTGGAAACCAACCATTGGCATGACAGGGATAAAATCTCCTACACCAACAGTTAATCCAGAGTCAACAACTACCTATACTGTTACAGTAGAATCAGATTCAGGTTGTGTTAAAACAGATGATGTAACAGTTACATTGTCGCCTCCTTTTCCAAAAGAGAATTTATTAAGCGCTTCAGATACAATTATCTGTTTGCAAGATACCGTTAACCTTGGTGTTGTTTTGGGTGACGTAACACCTGCAAAATGTGGCCCTGCAACCAATCAATGTGTTGGAAGTACCGCCACAATTCAGGTAGGAAATGGAACTGCAACAAACTCTTTCCAAAGCTCCTTTAATGGAATTCAAGGATTTCCTGCTCCATTTGCAGGAGATGATGGTAGTGCAAAGCACCAATTTTTATACAGAGCTAGTGATTTATTAGCTGCTGGAGTTCAAGGTGGCCAAATAACAGCAATTGCATTTAATATTGTTTCGAACAATGGCCCTTTGGTGTATAATAATTATACTGTAAAAATGGGTTGTACCACAGGAAATTCATTAAATACTACATGGGTTGGTGGGTTAACACAAGTTTATAACCCTAAGCCTACTTTCCCAAACCCAGGATGGACAACTTTAAATTTTGATACTCCATTTGATTGGGATGGTAAATCGAACATTGTTGTTGATATTTGTTTTGATAATGGTGGCTCAGCATCTCAAAATGCTATTTCTCAGCATACCGTTACAAGTTACCCTTCTTGTTCATTTGTTGCAGCTGCAGCAAATGTATGTGGTGCCTTTACCCAAAACGCTCAATCTCCAATAAACAAATTACCAAATGTTAGATTTACAGTTTGTAGTGGTGTAGATCCAAATGCTTTCTCGTTTAATTGGTACAACGCTGTAAACCTTGTTGCTCCAACAACTAGTACAGATCAAAATATTGATATGAGTGTTAACTTAACTACACCAAAAAATTACAGTGTTGCTATTGCAGATACATACAATGTTTGTTTCGATACTTTAGATTTTAGAATTCATGTGGTTTCATCTTATGATGCTACTCCAGATTCTGCAGGTCCATTTTGTGATATTTCACCATATTACTTTATGCAAGCATTTACGCCATATAATATTACAACCCCCGGTGGTAAGTGGTCTGGCCCAGGAATTATTGATGATACTTTAGGTCTTTTTGATCCAGGACCAGCTGGTGCGGGATTAGGTGTACATTGGATAAAGTATGCTATAACTGGCGATGCTTGCGCCGCTGAAGATAGTATTCAGGTGAGTGTATTGCCTCCTCCTGACCCAACTGTAATTACCCAAGGCCCATTCTGTGAGCTTGATACCGCTGTATTGATTGTTGGGGTTAATCCTGGATATATTTCATCAAATAATCCAAATATTGCAAAGGGAATAGTTGATTCTTCAGGTGTACTTGATTTAAGCTTAGTTCCTAATAACTTCGATACCTTAACTTTAACTTGGACAGCTTTTGGTGGAGCATGTAACAATGATACTACTATTAGACTTCCTTTAACTCCACAGTTTGACGCGAGAATAGCGGTTCCAGAATCTTATTGTCCTCATGATAGTGTGGTTAGGTTGTTCCAAGTAGATTCTATTTTGGGAGGAAATTGGACAGGAACAGGTATTGTAAATAGTAGGCTTGGTTTATTTGACCCTTCAGCTTACGCGCCGGGTTCTGTGGCAAATATTACACTTGATAGTGTTGGTTTGTGCGGAAATACAGGAACAATTCAAATTAAAATTGATACATTACCACAAATATCCTTTTTCTTTACCCAAGGAGATGATGGACCTTACTGCAAGGGAGATGGTTCTGTAGTAGTATTTGGAGCAAGTCCATTAAATGATCCAGATGATTTAGGGGTAGGTAGTTGGAATCATATCAATAGTTGGTTAGGTACTACTAACCCAACAACTGGTTTTTCAACAAATAACCCATTACCTAGAGCTGGAACACATACTTCAGTATATAAGTTTACCGATTTAAATGGTTGTATTAATGAAGATACTATTCAGTTTGTAATTGGAGTAAATCCTCCAAACCCAATTGGATCAACAGATTACTTCTGTCAAGGTGAGTTTTTGAATGGTTTATTGGTTCAAGATAGCGTTCAAGACCCATTTGATACAAACAATACATACGTTTGGTACAGCGACGCTGCTCTAAGCGATAGCTTACATACCGGTTATTATTTTAATTCTCAAGAAGTTGGTGTTAACGATATCTCTTACTTTGTTCAACAAGTAAGCCCTGAAGGTTGTAAAAGTCAAGGTTATGGTATAGTAAAAGCTTTAATAGCTGAAACCCCAAATGTTGAATTTACAGCAAGCTCGATTAGAGGTGTTGAACCACTTGTTGTGGACTTTATAAACTTAACTAATAACAATTCTGTTGAACCTGTTAATTATTGGGAATGGTATGTTTTCGGACTTGGAGGAGACAGGAGCCTAGTAAGTAATGATGAAAACACATCATTTGAGTTTCCTTATGCCGAATCGTTTAACCCAGCTCCCGGAGATAGTGGCTACGCAGTTTATACCGCGTACCTTTATGGTAGAAATGAATTTGGTTGTTCAGATACTTTTAGTTTGAGAATAATTGTTGACGCTACTAGCGAATTAATAATTCCTAATATTTTTACCCCTAATGGTGATGGAATGAATGATGAATTTGCACCTACTGTAAGTGGAATGAGAGCATATGAAGGTGTAATTTTTAACAGATGGGGTAGAAAGGTGGCAGAACTAGATTTTAATAATCCTACATGGGATGGATCAGACCCTCAAAGTGATGATATTACTGATGGTGTTTACTACTATGTAATTACCGCTGAGGGCAATAATGGCCAAGAGTATAATGAAAAGGGAACTGTTACTCTTATAAAATAAAGGCAATTTAAGATGAAATCAAATCTAAAATATTTATTTGTGTTGCTTATTGCAGGTATGGCATTTGCCATGCCTGCCAAAGCTTCGCATGTTGCTGGAGTTGATATTACTTACCAATGCTTAGGTAATGATTCTTTTTTAGTTACTGTAAATGTTTTTAGAGATTGCAGTGGTGCAACATGGACGGCGCAGTCTATAAATGTTAACTTTTCGAGCACTTGTGGCCAAAACTTTAATGCTCAATTAAACACAACAAATGCTTTAAACGGATCTCAAGCAATTGGTATTAATGTTTCACAACTTTGCCCTACTGCATTAAGTAATTGCAATGGAGGAACCCACCCAGGTATGTTATTATTTACATATCAGGCAATTGTGGTTCTTAACCCTCCATGCAATACTTGGACCATAGGTTATGCGCCACCTTGCTGTAGAAATAATAATTTGAACCTTTCGCCAAATCAAGGTAATACTTTTGTTTCTTCAACTTTAAACTCTGTTACAGATTCATGTAATAATTCTCCCACAATTGCAACTACGAACCCAAATCCATATGCTTGTGTTGGCCAGTTAATTTGTTACGATTTAGGGGTAACTGAAATAGATGGGGATAGCTTGGTTTATTCTTTTGATACTGCTTATCAAAATGCAACAACACCATTTGGATATAATGCTGGATATTCTGCCCAAGTTCCTATACCTGGAATTACAATAGATCCTGCTACAGGAAATATTCAATTTATACCAATGGTTGCTGGTAATTATGTAATTGTTATTAAAATTTGTGAATATGACAGAAATACAGGCGCTTTAAAAGGATGTATTACTCGAGATTTACAATGGGTTGTAAATAATTGCAATAATGCGGCACCTGCGCAATTGTGTAATCCAAACTCAATTATTAGCTTTTCAGGTTCAGGGGCTCAAATTTCAGCTAACGAGGTAGAAGTATGTTATGGTCAAAATTTTTCTTTTGTAATTCTAGTTTCCGATAGTTTTGGTTTGTCTTCAACTCAATATTTAACGGCTACTTCTAATGTACAATCAGTTTTACCAGGTTCTCAATTTTCGGTAGTATCAAATACCGCACAAGATAGTTTATGGATAACAGTTTCGTGGGTGGCAACATTAGGTGCTGCACCATTTAATACATTTAACGTAAATGTATCTGATAATAATTGTCCGGTTACAGCCACTAATTCAGGAACGTATATTGTAAGAGTTATTCCAAGCACATATGGAGGGCCAGATCATCAAATTTGCAAGGGAATAGAAACAGCTAATTTGAATGCTATTGGGGGTACTCAATTTACTTGGTCTGTTATTTCGGGAGACCCAAACTCGCTAAGCTGCACTAATTGTGCAAATACTGTAGTAAATCCAAATACTACAACAGAATATCAGGTTATGAGTAACTTAAGCTCAAGTTGTAAAAATGTTGATACTGTTCTTGTTACTGTTTCTCAAGATTACAATATAGCAATGTTAAATGATACAACAATTTGTTTTAACGATTCAACCTTGCAGATTTTTGCAATTCCAAGTAGACCCAATAAAACCTATTCTTATGAGTGGTGGCCTAAAAATTTTATGGATGATGATACGGCACAGTTTCCTTTTGCCACTCCAATAATCTCAAAAAATTACATAGTTGAAGTAACCTCAGATTCTGGCTGTTTAAAAAGAGATACAATGTATTTGGGAGTTTCACCTCCATTTCCATCTGCCATTTCGGTTTCAACTAACAATAGCTTGGCTTGCTCGGGTCTTTCTACAGTCTTAGATTTAAGTTTGGGTGCATCACCCTCGAGTTGTGGGCTCGCTAGCTCTCCATGCATTGGTCCTTCATTTACCTCAATAGTTGGCGCGGGAAACAATCAAAACACTACAAATGGAACTGGTGTAAATGCTTGGCCAACTCCTTACGGAAATTCAGAAGGAAATGCAAGACAACAATATTTATACTTAGCGAGTGAATTAGCTGCTCAAGGCATGGCTGCAGGAAAAATTACAGGTCTTTCTTTTGACCTAGTTTCAAACAATGGTGCTACAAGTTATTATGGTTACACAATAAAAATGGGTTGTACTTCGAATTCAACCTTAACAAATTGGGTTACGGGCTTATCTACTGTTTTTAATGGCAAAACTATTACTGTTTCAAACCCAGGGTTACAAAATCATCAATTCGATAATATTTATGAATGGGATGGAATAAGTAATTTGGTTGTAGAAATTTGTTTTGCAAATCCTGGAGTTCCTACACAAAATGCAGTTGTAAAAAGAACAAACCCTAATTTTAATTGCGCCTTATACTTCGCCTCTAGTAACCAAGCTGCTTGTAATTCTACCTTTTTGTCGTCGCCACCATTATCTATGAGACCAAATACATTTTTTGATTATTGTTTGGCACCAGATACGATGGCATATACCTACAGATGGTTTCCTTCAACAGGATTATCAGACACTACTAGCATGAGTCCATCTGCAACCGTTTCAGCAACTTCAACTTATTACGTTTTAATAAAAGATACTTTCAATGCCTGCTATGATACAGCAGAAATTACATTGAATATTGCTAACGTATTTGCTGGAAATGATACTTCAATATGTCCAAGAGATACACTTCAATTAAATGCGGTTTCTACAGCTTCTTGCGCAGGAGTTGGTTCTTTTATTTGGAAAAATGCTTTAACGGGTGGCCCTGCAGTTGGGTTATCTAATGATTCAATTCCGAATCCATTTGTAAATATTTCAGGAACCCAGTCCTTTGCCCTTTCCTTCACAGACAATTGCGGGTGCACGGTTTATGATACAATAACAATTTCTTTAGGTCAGGTTGGAACCCCACAAATAACTAGAACAGATCCCGATTGTGGGGTTGACAATGGCTCGTATGTTTTTAATTTATCTGGAGGTTTTCAGCCTTACAGGTTTACTGTTGATGGAGGGCAAACGTTTCAATTAGATGATAGTGTTTTTAATAACCTGCCAATTGGCTCCTATACACTTTTTGCAATTGATTCCTTGGGTTGTCCATCAGATACAATAATTGATTCACTATTTAATATTGGTGCACCTGTATTAGACAGCTTCAAATTAACCAATGTAAATTGTTACAATGTACCTGATGGAACAATTGAAGTTTTTGCCTCTGGAGGAACAGGAGCATTAAGTTTTAGTATTGATTCAGCAGTTTCTTTTCAGGCTAGCAATTTCTTTTCTGGTTTAGCCGAAGGCAGTTTCAATATTATTTTGCAAGATGCAGATTCATGTAGAAATTATGCTACCCCTTTTATTATTACTCAGCCTACAGAGTTAAATTATTCCTTCCAAGCTTTTAATGATACATGCCATCAATTAGGCGATGGTTATGCTATAGTTAAAGCTTTTGGAGGCACAGAACCATATACTTATAATTGGAGTTCTAGTAGTCAGGGAGACACAATTGAGTTAAACCTTTCTGCTGGTAATTATTCATTGGTAATATCCGATTCGAACAACTGTACATTGGATACTAACTTTGTTATTGCTG
Organism: Flavobacteriales bacterium; assembly: GCA_018609045.1. GTDB lineage: Bacteria > Bacteroidota > Bacteroidia > Flavobacteriales_G > Salibacteraceae > JAAZVO01. The sequence continues at coordinate 10,244 of JABAYK010000023.1, read as the reverse complement.
AGCCCGAAGAAGTTAGAATTGATTCTATTTTTACTACTGATATTACTTGTTTTGGATATAATAATGGAAAAATTGAGGTTTTAGCCTCAGGAGGAGATTCCATATTTAGATATAGTGTTGATAGTGGATTAACATATCAATCTAATTTGGCTTTTGACTCATTGGCACCCGGGTTTTATTACATTACAATTATTGACCAATCGTTATGTCGAGTAGATTCTTTTGCAACTTTAGTGGAACCTCCTATAGTTGAAGTATCTACCAATACTGATTCCGTAAAAATTTGTGTAAGTACTTGTACTGATTTAATCGCAACAGCTTCAGGTGGAAATGGCGGCCCATATACCTATTCATGGAGTCCAAATTTGGGGACAGGACCTTCTAAAAATATTTGTCCAAGTAAAGATATAATCTATGCAGTTTATGCTTATGATCAGGAAAATTGTGTTTCAGAAATACAAAAAATTAAGATTAATTTGTTTGATTCGCTAGATGTTTTAATTCCAGAAGATACATTCTTTTGTTATGGAAATTCATTACCCTTAGATGCTGTTGCTATTGGTGGAGACGGAAATGGTTATAATTTCGAATGGACACCTTACTTCGGGCTTAATAACCCTCGAATTCCTAACCCAACAGCTTTTCCTGATACAACTTCAACTTACACCTTAAAGGTTTGGGATAATTGCGGATCCACTGAAATTTTTAAAGATATTTTAATTGAAGTATATCCTATTCCTCAAATTGATTTTTCGATTGATACAGGAGCTGGATGCGAGCCATTGAATTTAAATTTATACAACAACTCTACCCAGCAATTCGATTGTTGGATAAACTATGGAACTGGCGAATTAATAAAAGGTTGCGGCACGGCAGAATTAGAATATACTGCTGCAGGGCAATACGATATTACTGTTAATGTAAAATCAAGGGAAGGTTGCGAAAACGGCAAAACCATTCCAAACATGGTTACTGTTTACCCAAAACCAATTGCCAGTTTTACTATGTCACCACAGCCAACTACCGTGTTACTTACTGAAATTGAGTTCACAGATCTTTCTGAAGGCAAGATAGTAGAAAGAATTTGGAACTTTGGAAGTTTTGGTTCTTCTGCAGAGCTAAATCCAATTTTCGAGTTTCCTGATCAAGATTCCGCTTCTTATCCCGTAAGGTTAAAGGTTATTACCGATAAAGAATGTTCTGATGATACCATTAGACCTGTAATAATTGGGCAAGAGTATGTTATGTATGTTCCGTCTGCTTTTACGCCAAACGGTGATAATGTAAATGATGTTTTCCTTCCCGCTAGCACTGGAGTTGACGCCGAAGACTTTACGTTTATGATTTTTGATCGTTGGGGTAAAAAAATCTTTGAATCGAAAGAAAAAACTTTAGGTTGGGATGGAACCAATATTGATTCGGGAGAACCTGCACCAGCGGGTATTTATGTTTGGAAGTTGGTTGTTGGAGATTATTCTTTAGAAAAAGAAAGACACGAGTATATGGGGAATTTAATGCTCATGCGGTAAAGAGATGAAGGAACTAATTTTCCTATTACTTTTATTAGTATCCACATTTGGCTTTCAAAAAAAGGCAACTGCCACCCATGTTGCTGGGGTTGATATTACCTACCAATGCTTAGGTAATGATTCGTTTTTAGTTACTGTAAATGTTTTTAGAGATTGCAGTGGTGCAACATGGACGGCGCAGTCTATAAATGTTAACTTTTCGAGCACTTGTGGCCAAAACTTTAATGCTCAATTAAACACAACAAATGCTTTAAACGGATCTCAAGCAATTGGTATTAATGTTTCACAACTTTGCCCTACTGCATTAAGTAATTGCAATGGAGGAACCCACCCAGGTATGTTATTATTTACATATCAGGCAATTGTGGTTCTTAACCCTCCATGCAATACTTGGACCATAGGTTATGCGCCACCTTGCTGTAGAAATAATAATTTGAACCTTTCGCCAAATCAAGGTAATACTTTTGTTTCTTCAACTTTAAACTCTGTTACAGATTCATGTAATAATTCTCCCACAATTGCAACTACGAACCCAAATCCATATGCTTGTGTTGGCCAGTTAATTTGTTACGATTTAGGGGTAACTGAAATAGATGGGGATAGCTTGGTTTATTCTTTTGATACTGCTTATCAAAATGCAACAACACCATTTGGATATAATGCTGGATATTCTGCCCAAGTTCCTATACCTGGAATTACAATAGATCCTGCTACAGGAAATATTCAATTTATACCAATGGTTGCTGGTAATTATGTAATTGTTATTAAAATTTGTGAATATGACAGAAATACAGGCGCTTTAAAAGGATGTATTACTCGAGATTTACAATGGGTTGTAAATAATTGCAATAATGCGGCACCTGCGCAATTGTGTAATCCAAACTCAATTATTAGCTTTTCAGGTTCAGGGGCTCAAATTTCAGCTAACGAGGTAGAAGTATGTTATGGTCAAAATTTTTCTTTTGTAATTCTAGTTTCCGATAGTTTTGGTTTGTCTTCAACTCAATATTTAACGGCTACTTCTAATGTACAATCAGTTTTACCAGGTTCTCAATTTTCGGTAGTATCAAATACCGCACAAGATAGTTTATGGATAACAGTTTCGTGGGTGGCAACATTAGGTGCTGCACCATTTAATACATTTAACGTAAATGTATCTGATAATAATTGTCCGGTTACAGCCACTAATTCAGGAACGTATATTGTAAGAGTTATTCCAAGCACATATGGAGGGCCAGATCATCAAATTTGCAAGGGAATAGAAACAGCTAATTTGAATGCTATTGGGGGTACTCAATTTACTTGGTCTGTTATTTCGGGAGACCCAAACTCGCTAAGCTGCACTAATTGTGCAAATACTGTAGTAAATCCAAATACTACAACAGAATATCAGGTTATGAGTAACTTAAGCTCAAGCTGTAAAAATATTGATACTGTTCTTGTTAAAGTTTCCCAAAATTATCAGTTGAATATGAGTAATGATACCTTAATTTGTTTTAACGACTCAACCATACAGATTGGGGCTTTTCCAAGCATTAACAGAGTTTTTAATTACCAATGGTCACCTCCAAGTAAATTAAACTTTGATACAGTACAAACACCTTTAGCTACCCCAGTTTCTAATACCACATACAATGTAACAGTAACTTCAGATTCAGGATGTATAAAAACAGGCAATGTAACTGTAAGTACAACCTTGCCTTTTCCCACAACTATTTCGGCATCAACCACAAGCGGTGATTCAGTTTCTTGCCAGGGAGTTCCTTTTATTTTGGATGCTCAATTAGGTGTAGAACCATCAGGATGCGGAATTAGTGCAAATCCTTGCTCAGGTTTAACTATTAATAATACCGTTGGAACAGGCACATTAACAAATTTAGTTTCAGGTAATGCAGCCTCTAATGCATGGCCTTCCCCTTATTCAAACTCGGAAAGAAGTGCCAGGCATCAGTTTATTATTAGCAGAAGCGAGTTAGCTGCAAACGGAATTTCACCTGGTACTATTAGCTCATTGGCTTTTAATATTTCTACATTAACAGGAACTGCAAATTATGAAAATTTTGAGATAAAGTTAGGTTGTATTCCTGACTCTACTTTTACCTTTAATCCTCAAACAGGATCTTTTTGGAAACAAGGTTTAACAACCGTTTTTAACCCAAAAAACATCAACTTAACAACCGGCTGGAATGCTCATCAATTTGATAATTTTTATGATTATGATGGGCAATCTCATTTAATTGTTGAGGTATGTTTTAATAATACAGGTGCGGTAACTCAAAATGCACAAGTTTTTTATTCAAACACGTCTTTTAATTCAAGTTTATTCTTTTATTCCAGTACTGTAACTGCTTGTGGAAACAACAATTTACTTTCACCGCCAGTTGCTCGCAGACCTAACATGAGGTTTGGTTTTTGTGGAGGCCCTAATCCTTCAGGCTATAAATACCAATGGTGGCCATCAACAGGTTTAGATAATGATACCTTAAAGAATCCCACTGCTACACTAACTGATTCTATTACTTATTATTTGGCTGTAAAAGACACATCAGATAAATGCTTTGATACTTCTAAAATTAAATTGTTTTTAACTACATTAGAGAAAAGTGCTGATACAGCAATTTGCCCCAATGTTCCATTTCAATTATTTGCCACCGGAAATACCTCTTGCACAGGAGGAGCTTCATACCAATGGGCTCCAGCTAATTTGGTAAATAATCCGAATATTGCTAACCCAATTGCTTCTATTACCCAAACTACTTGGTTTACTGTAACTTTTCAAGATCAATGTGGTTGCACAATTACTGATAGCATATTGGTAACCAAAAAAGAAATAGATTCTTTGGGAATCATTAAAACAGTTCCAACTTGTGGACTATTAAATGGTGCTTATTTGCTTAAACCTTCTGGAGGAGAGTTTCCATATCAATTTAGTATAGATAGTGGGAACACATTTTTAAACGATTCAATATTTTCTGGATTAAACAATGGGTACTATGATGTTTTAATTAAAGACAATGCCGGTTGCTATTCTTATAAATTGGATACATTACAAAATACAGCTCCTATTATTGATTCAATAAAAACCAAAAATTTAACTTGTTTCGAAAGTCAAGATGGGGTAGTAGAAGTGTTTACTTCTGGGGGAAATTACCCATTATCATATAGTGTAAATGGGGGTACTTCTTATGTTACTTCAGACTCGGTTATTAATTTGCCATTTGGAATGAAAGATATTATTGTGAAGGCTGCAGATGGTTGCGAAACATCACCCGTGAAACGCTTGCTTACTCAACCTAATTTTTTAGAATTTGATTTAGCTGAAAACGTAGTTAGCTGCAATGGCTATGCTGATGGAAGGTTAACAATTACACCGAGCGGAGGCACAAAACCATATACATATACTTGGAATACAATTAATGGTGTAGACTCTATTGCCGATAGTTTATTGGCAGGAAGTTATTCAGTTAGTATTACAGATATTAATAATTGTTTGGCTGATACAACTTATTTGGTTGCAGAGCCAACCAAAGTTGCCCTTGATTCTATGAGTATTATACCAATAACCTGTAATGGTTATAAAAATGGGATAGTTCATTTATTTCCTTCAGGAGCAAACGGTGGTTTTGTTACCAGTATTGATTCTGGTAAAACCTATTTACCTATTACTACTTATGATTCTATAGGCCCTGTTCAGTATTATTTGGTAATAAAAGACTATAAAGGATGTTTGTATGATACTAGTTTTACAGTATCTGAACCAGATCCACTTATTATTAATCCAAATTTTGATACTACAACAATTTGTGTTAGCAATTGCTTAGATATATCTGCTCCTTATACCGGAGGAAACCAAGGTAAAGTAACCTATTTCTGGACACCAAGCTTTACAGATTCGTCTACTTTTAATTTTTGCCCAACTGAAAATTCAAGATTTATTGTTTACGCAAAAGATGTAAGAAACTGTGTATCAAACTTGGAAGAAATACAGGTTAATTTATTCGACTCATTAAGAGTTACAACAAGCGGCGATACCAATATTTGTAAAACTTTTGGATTACCTATTGTAGCTTTCCCATCAGGAGGCGATGGAAATGGGTTTAACTATGAATGGACGCCATACCCAGGTTTAAACAATCCAAAAATAAAGCAACCTTTTGCTAACCCTGCTCAAACCACTACTTATAAGATTGTAATTACTGATAATTGTGGCTCTCCTGCAGTGGAAGATACGTTGCGAGTTGTAGTTTATCCAAACCCTCAGGTAGCATTCTCTTCAGATGAAACTGAAGGTTGTCAGCAACAGTTAATTTATTTTACCAATGATTCAGATATTGGCTCAGACTGTTTATGGAACTTTGGCGACGGCACTTCGGTTAATGCCTGTAACATTATAGCCCACCCATATAATGAGCCTGGTTTTTATGATGTAAAACTAAGGGTGATTTCTTCCGGGGGCTGTAGCGATAGCTTAACCAAAGAAAGGTTTATTAAGGTTTATCCTAACCCAATTGCAGATTTTTTAATGAATCCCCAACCTGCCACGCTGTTAGACCCTGAAGTGGAGTTTACTGATATTTCTATTGGTGCAATTAGAGAGTGGAATTGGAACTTTGGAAGTTTTACTACTTCTGAAGAAAGTAATCCTAAAATAGTTTTCCCTGTAGATGATTCTGGGTCTTATCCAGTTAGGCTAAAAGTTACTACTAAAGATGGCTGCGTTGATGATACAGTAAAGTTTGCTTTGGTAGATGTAAACCTAATGATTTACGCACCAAGAGGCTTTACCCCTAATGGAGACGGGCTAAACGATTTATTTTTTCCACAAGGAACCGGTCTTGACCAACAAGAGTTTGAATTTTTAATTTTTGACAGATGGGGGAAAGTTGTTTTTCAAACCAATACAATTGGAGATGGTTGGAATGGAAAATTACCATCGGGAGAACCTGCCCCAGTTGGAATTTACGTTTGGAAATTAAATGTTGGCGATTACACATCTAATCGCCGCAGACACGAGGTTATTGGAAATGTTTCGTTGATGAAATAATTTTTTGTAACTTTTTTACGCTCTTCTTCGTCATACCCATAAACAGCTAAAAGAGTGACTTCATCTGAGTATAATAAATTGGTAGATATGCATGCTGATGGCCTGTATAGATTTATGCTTAAAAAAAGCCAAGATGAGGATTTAGCATAAGATTTGGTTCAAGAAACCTATTCTAAAGTTTGGGTAAAAAGAGATAACGTAGATTTTGAGAAAGGAAAATCTTACCTCTTTTCTACTGCTTTTAACACGTTTATAGACCATACAAGAAGGCAATCTAAATTTGGAGATTATGATGAAGAAAAACTTGATAGACCTCAAGAAAGCCATCATCAATCAGATTTAAAAGATATAATTAACCAAGCTTTGATGAAGTTGCCCGATATGCAAAAAACCGTTTTGCTATTGAGAGATTATGAGGGTTATGATTATGCAGAAATTGGAAAAATTACCAACCTTTCAGAGTCGCAAGTAAAGGTGTATATTTTTGGAGCAAGAAAAGAAATGAAAAAATACTTAGTAAGTATTGACTTAATAATATGAGTAAAGATCAAATACATATCGAAAACTATGAAGCTTGGTTGCTAGATTATGCCGAAGGAACTCTTTCTAAGGCTAAGATTGAGCAGCTTTTTGCTTTTATGGAAAATCATCCTGAATTTAGGGACGATTATGAAATGGTTTTTGAACTTGACTTTTTAGATAGAATTCTTCCTGATGAAAATCTAACATTAGATAGCAGTATTAAAAGTAATTTAAAAGTAACTCCCAAAGGAGAAATCAACTCTTCTAATGTAGAAGATTTTATTATTAGCGATTTAGAAGGACTATTAAACAATGATGAAAAGGCAGCATTGAACGAATTTCTGTTGGCTAATCCAATGGCCAAAAAAGATCAAAAACTTTTTGAAAAAACTATTCTTCAACCTGAATTGGATGTAATTTATCCAAATAAGGAGAGTCTTAAAAAAGCTGCCCCAATTTTCTTTTTAAGCAATGCTAATTACTCACGATTTGCTGTGGCCGCTAGTATTTTGTTATTAATAGGTTTCTTTGTATTTAACAATTCACCAAAAACTGAGAAATTAAAAGTTGCTGAAGTAAAATCAGAGCTTAGTCAAAATAATGATTCAATTAATAGCCCATTAGAATCTGAAAAAAGGATTCAAGACGATAAAAATGTAGAAAAGAATCAAAATGATGATTTACCGAAAGAAAATCTAGAAGTAAATCCAAAAAAGGAAAAAGTTGAGAATGATGGTCAATCTGACCCGTCAAGGTCGCGGATTATTAAACTAAAAATTAAAGAAAACCCAAGTCAGCTTTTCTTCAATTTTGAGAACCAGCAAATTGCTTACGTTGATATTAAGCCTGAAATTATTCCGAATACAGATTATTATATGGGAGAAGAATTGGCTCAGGTTGAACCAAAATCAAATGGATTTAAAACCATAAATGAGGTTTTGGGAAATGAAATTGACAGAAGGGTTTTTAATACCGAAGAATCTCCTAAAGAAGGAAGACTTGTTGCAGCGGCTAATAAAGTTTTAGGAAAACTTTTTGACTCTGAGATAGTTGTAACCCACGACACAATTTCGAACAAGAATGAGATAGCGGCTATTCATTCTCCATTTTTCGATTTAGAAAGAAATAAATAGATTTCCAGTAACTTTTTTTCTACCCTTAACGTCCTACTATAAAATCAACCAAAATGAAAACAAAAATCAACTTAGTATTAGCGTCACTTTTTTTATTTGTAGGAAGTTTAAGCGCTCAAGTAGATGTTGATAACGACACTACTAAAATCGTAATAAAAGGAAAAAAGATTTTAATTATTGATGACGATGACTCTTCAAAAGTGATAATAGATGGAAAAGAGTTTGGAGATGATAATAAAAAATCTAAAAAGACCGATGAATTATCTTATTTTAAAGGAGTTTATTTGGGAGTTGCCGGACTTAGAAATCCAAAAGGAGCCTTAAGCTTAGGTCCAAGCCAAATTGAATTGAATTATGCTCGCTCTTTTAACATGCAAGCAAACTTGTTTGAAAAGTCAATTCCTTTAATTAAAGAGTATGTGAAAATAACTACAGGAATAGGATATAACTTTAACTCGTATCAAATTGAAAATAATATTGACCTAATTAAAGGGCCAGATGAAATATTAGAAATTGAAAATGTTGGAGTTAATTATGAAAAAAACAAGCTAAGAGTAGGCTATTTAACTGTACCATTAATGATAGGCCTTAGCTCTACACAGATGCAAGAAAAAGGCTTTAAAATAGCTGCAGGTATTCAGGGTGGTTATAGAGTTCAGGGCAACATAAAAAAGAAATACGAGCAAGGTGGAGAAACCTTTAAGCCAAAGTACAGGTCAGACCTTTACTTAAATGATTTCACCTACAGTGCAATTGCAAGGGTTAGTTTTGATAATATTATGCTTTATGCTGAATATGGATTGCAACCTTTATTTAAGACCGGAAGAGCAGCTGAAATTTATCCATTTTCAATAGGGATAAGGTTGGTAGATTTTAATTAATCTTTATGGTAACCAAACAACAAAAAGGAATTAAAAAAGGCGAAAAAGGTTACTCCAATTTGAGACTCTAGTGTATCTTCAGAAATAAATGAAACTAGAGCAATAATCAAAAAGCCAACATAAGGATACCAAAAGGTGTTTTTAGGAAAATTAAATACAGGATAAAACAAAGTAACCAGAAACCAAGCCAACCCTAAAAACCCAAAAGTTATAAAAATTGTAAAGTATTGGTTGTGAGCTCGCAGCCAATACTTTTTTTGTAATTGTGTATTAATGGTTTCATAAGCTTCATAAAAACTAATTTTTACGTCTCCGGTGCCTACACCAATTATTGGGTTTTGTTTTGCAATTACATAACCGGCTTTCCAAAATTCTAACCTTTGCATAACAGAGTTCCCACTTGGGTTTCCACCCTTAAAATAGTGATCAAATTCCCATAAAATTTTGTAAACTCTAGCTTGTAAGCCTTTCTGCGTAGGGAACCTATAATTTGAAACCCCGCTTTCTACAAGCTTTATTTCTTTATCAGTAAGTTTATTTATTCCCTCTGCATCTTTGGTTAAGCCTTTTGAAGCCATATATCGAATTAAGGTGGCATGAACTGGCTGGTTTCTATTATCCTTTTCTTCAAAATCGATTGAACTTCTTTTGCTCCAGCCATTTTTTAGCTCAACCCAAGCTACATTAACCCAAACATAATTTCCGTTTTCAATTTCTTTTCGGTTTAGGTTATTGTAGTACTCTTCACCATTTATAGAGTGCGAAGCAATTTTTAAAGATTCAATAGGAGCCACGTTAAAGCTTTGGTTCCATTCTTTATAAATAGGGTAAATGGTTAAAAACGGAATAACTACAAAACAGCAAAGGGCAGCAATTTTTAATTTTAGATTTTGAAGTTTAACAACACCAATAAAACTAAAAGTTAAAGCCAAAACCGCAAGTACAACAATACCTGTAATCGACTCGAAAATTATTAAAAATAAGAGCAGCCACAAGGCAATTATTCCTAGGGCAATTTTTTGCTTTTTAGAGGATTTTAATTGAGCTAAAACAATAAAAAACAAGGTCAAGCAAATCATTAATGAAAACCTGATGTGAGAAATGAATACAGAGATTTTTCTTATATCGTAGATTC
>JABAYK010000070.1 GCA_018609045.1 Flavobacteriales bacterium | reverse complement strand
TATCAATGATTCCAGTTTCCTTTTCTACGCCATAAAAATGTGGATCGTAAAGTTTCCCAGAAAAATTTACCGAAGAACCATGGGTAAGATGACCGCCATGAGATAAATCAAACCCTAAAATAGAGTCACCTGCATTTAAGCAAGCCAACATAACCGCAGCATTTGCTTGAGCCCCAGAATGAGGTTGAACATTACACCATTCTGCATTAAAAAGTGTTTTCAGTCTATCTCTAGCAGCATCTTCTATTTGATCAACTACTTCACAGCCTCCGTAATACCTTTTACCGGGCAAACCTTCAGCATATTTGTTAGTAGCAACAGAACCCATAGCTTCTAACACCTGTTTAGAAACAAAATTTTCAGAAGCTATTAATTCTAACCCGCTTTTTTGGCGATGTTTTTCTTCTTTAAGTAGATCGAATATTAGATTGTCTTTCATAGTGAATATTTGAACTTATGGACAAATTGAATTGAGGCTCAAAATTAGGTATACTGGATTAAATAAAGCTTATACGTTTTTGTAAACGTAAATAGATTTATTAATAATTCCTATAAGTTTTACTTGGGCACTTTGGTACTTTTTGGAAAAAAGTAAATAGTCCGAATTTATTATCATTTTGCTTTGAATTTCATCCGAATAGTTATCAGGAAAACCCAAACCATATTCGGCCATTAATGGACCGTTCAGTTTATTTAAAAACCGATAAGGCTGTAAATTGGAATTACCAATAAAAACGATGCTATTTTTTGGAATAATTAGCGCTATTTCTTTACTTATTTCATGCTGATCCTTTTTTGAAATTGCTTCAGAAAGCACCATGGTTCTTAAATTTGAAGCAATGGTTAAAACCACTATTACAACTGTGATTATTAGTTTGAGATGTTCTTTTTTTGAATTATCTGCTGAAAAAATGGTATTCGCAAATACCATTAATGTAAACGGCAAAATTAACAAGTAGTAATGATGGTATTGTTTAAAGTAAAACGCTGGTAGAAACGCCAGAATACCAATCAAACCTATCTGCATCTCCTTAAGTTTCATTTTTTCTCTACAAAAGATTATCGGAATTAAAATCAATGGAATAAATTGAATTAGTCCTTTTGAAAAGTAGAAAACACTATGCAAAATTGACAGCTTTCCATAGTTAAGTGTAGTCCGTATAATTAACTCGGGAGAAATGATTTGTGAAAACAAAAAGTATACATTAATAACATAGAGTACAGCCGTAGCAATTAAAAAACTAAGTAATACAAGAAAAGTTTGGAAGATAAAATTTGAATTGATTTTGAAGCTTTGGAATTTGAAAATTATAAAAATTACCACGGCTAAACTAGCAGCTCCATAGTGTTTTGTCATAAACGATAAAGAGCAAAGTACGCCAGCGGCAATTATGCACGAAAAGCAATCCTTCTTGATAATTAAATAGACTGAGATTAAAGCAAATAACATTGTTAACGGCTCAAGAATTATTGAGGTTCCATCCATTGTAAATTGTAAAAAAGTATACAACCAGAAAATGAAATGAACTTGGTAGTTTTCGAACTTTTTGAGCCTTATTAGAATTTTAGTTAGGATAAAACTATTGAGCAATACAACAAAAACTGAAAGCACAAGAGCTGGTTCATAGGATAAGTTAGGGAATAAATTAAAAAGCAGTGTCCAAATAGAGATAGCGACAGGTGTATATCCAATTACAATAATTTCCCCATGGTTTTTTGAAAGGAATTCACTCAGATATAAATAAAATCCACCATCAATGTTTAAGGGGGTGAAAAGCAAAGTATAGATCGCCATTCCACAGCTAAGGCAAATGAGCAGAACTGTTAAACTTTGAAATACCTGTTTTTTAGACATAAAAGCAAATCTATTTATTCGGTGAAGAGTCGTTGATTGTTTGGTAAAAATATCTTTGTGCATGAACTCAACTAAGATAACTAGTGCGAATTCTTCAAAAACATATCTCAAGTAATTTTAATTGGCTGAATTCAGTAATTACAATTCTCATTGTAGGTGGAGGTGCAAAGTTATTAGCAATAGTTAAAGATGCCTATCTGGCAAGTGAATTAGGGATAGGGGATACTATAAATAATTATTTTTTGCTGCTTTTAATACCAGTTTTTATTGCAAATTCCTTATCCAGTTCTATAGCTAATGTAATTCTGCCAAATGCTCGAAAGGAGGAATTCTTAAGAGGCGCCTTTGGTTATTTTCTAAAGCTGTTTTTTGTAGCTTTTAGCATTGCCTTGGTTGTATCAATTGTTTATTTAAAATTCTATCAAGTTGAATTGTGGCTGGAACTTTCTGTTCCATATGTAATATTATTCCTGTTAACTTTCGTAGTTGTATTACAAGGAATAAATGCATACCTACTTGCACTTGTGGAGTCTGAAGGGAAGTTTTATTCTACGCCTTTTCATTCTGTATTTTTATCTGTTTCAACTGTTTTTGCAATTTGGTATTCTGTAGAATTAATAAATCTAATCATTGCATTTTTTGCGTCTTATTTATTAATGACAATTTTCTTAGTTTTTAATATTTCCAATAAAAAACTATTGATTCCATTATGGAGTAATGTTTTTAATAGTACCGAAAAGAATAACTATAAAATATTAATATTAAGCGCCTTAATTGGTGGCGCTGCATTTTTCATTGACCAATTAATGGCAGACTACTATTTTTATTCTGGAATTTCAATTGTTCAATATGCTTTTAAAATTACATTGCTTATTTCCTCCTTTTTAGCACTTGCATTTGGGAATGTATTGCTCAAAGAATTTTCTACACGATCGAAAAAAGAAGGCGATAGATTATTGTTACTTTCCTCCTCATTTATTCTATTAATTTGCCTTTTTATAGCGTTACTGATTTGGTATTTTAGTTTCGAAACCGTTGCGCTTTTTTTTGAGCGAGGAAAATTTTCAATTAAAGAGACAGAGATGGTAGTTCCATTATTGAAGATTTATGCTTTTACCATTCCATTTTATGTTTTAAAATACGTCTTTGGAGTTTACTTGGCGAGTAGAAAAGCGTACAGGAGGTTATTAATAATTTCGGTTTTAAGCCTTTGCTCCAATGTTGTATTTAACTATCTTTTTATTAAACAATTTGGAATTTCTGGTATCGCTTTGAGCACCGTAGTTAGTTTTCTTCTTGTTTCTTTGTTGAGTGTTTACTATTCCAAGCAAGTTTCAATTGAGTAGCTCGTCCATTAAAATATCTAATAATATAATCTTGTTTCAATGTGCGGAATAGCTGGTTTTATTGATTTTGGGTTAAGCGGCTCTGAAATTATAGCACAAGAAATGGGAGCTAAGATTCAACACAGAGGTCCTGATAGCTGCGGAAGTTTTTTCAAAACAAGCAATTCCTACCAAATTGGGCTAGCACATCAACGTCTTTCAATCATTGATTTATCAAAAGATGGACATCAACCTATGTCTCTGCCTGGTGGAAACCCGT
>JABAYK010000142.1:2571-3485 GCA_018609045.1 Flavobacteriales bacterium | reverse complement strand
ATTTAGAGTTAATGCAACAACTAGAAAAGTTCCATAAATTCATGGAGAAAGAAGGATTTAAATTTTTAGAAAAAATTGAATCTCTAGTCTTTTTGCATGAATCATTTAATAACTCCCCAGAAAAGCCCATAATTTTCCAATACAATCAAGTAATGAGAGCATTTAGGGGCATTGCAATTGCCAAGCTTTTAAACAAACCTTTAGGTGATTTGGCTTCCAACTATAGAAACAAGGTTTTATACAATTTGGCTACAGATAGCCAAAAAGAAAAATTTGAAGAGTTTGTTTCGAGTATTATTTAAAGTTCAATTAAATTTTTGTAAACCGATTTAACAACCCTTTTTTCTTTAGGATCGTAAACCCAGTGGTTGTCAAACAAGTCTAATATTTCTAAGTTAGCCTGATTATTTAAAGTAATATTATGGTATTGAGTGCCTAAATGATGCTTTGTAAACTCCATACCTTCAACCAAATCTTTTTCGATTTTGTACATGATAAAATCTGAAATCACTAAAACATCAGCATCTTTATATTCTTCTCTTTTAAGTTGACTTAAAGCTTCGTGAAGGGCCAAAGAAATGTCTGTTCCACCTTGAAAAGAAAATGATAGGAAATCAGCTAAAGCATCTAAATTTCTAGAAATATCAAGTAAATCGATGGTTTTTATTCCCGTAGAAAAGTTGATGAGGTAAGCTTTGCGGTTTTCTTTACTGGCCATTTTTAAAATACCGAAACACAGCACTTTTGCTATTTGCTCAGGGTTACCTTCCATTGAGCCGCTTGTGTCAACACAAACAATAAAAGGTCCTTTTTCTTTTAGTTTTACTTTTTGGTTGGTTTCGTACAAAACCTTGCTTGAGCTTACCATAACTTTATCTTCAAACCCTTTTACCAAAAGCGATTTTTCTGCAAAT
>JABAYK010000142.1:0-2561 GCA_018609045.1 Flavobacteriales bacterium | reverse complement strand
AGTAAATTAATTTCTGAAGTTTCTAAGTTGTTGAGGTCATCTCCTGCTTTAATTTCCGTTATTTCAGTTTTTTGGTTTGGGTCAACTTTTTCTTCTTGCTTAATTTCTACACGCTCAAAAATTTCCTCTTCGGTTTCAATTTCTGCTCGTCGCATTTTTCCCAATAAATTGGCCAAATCTTCAAGTTCTTTTTCGTTTTGCAAAAGTTTATCATAGGCATCAATTACATCAAAAGTGGTGTCTTTCCAGGGCTCTTGACTTAAATCCCAGTATCTACCAACATAATCAACAAAAGGGTTTAGCATGTTTGTTAGCTTTTCAAAATCTTTTGCTTTTTGGTTAAGCTCATCAGCAAAGCTTTCACCTTCTTTTTCAAGATGTTTTAATTGATAAGCCAATATTTTTGCTTGCAGCAATGCATCCCATTTCGAAAGTAAATCGGTAATAACAAGGCTCAATTCTTCTAAAATTTCTTTTGGAGTATTGGTAAAAGAATTTTCACCTAAAAGTGACTTTATTTTATTTCTGTAAAAACTGCCATCAAAATCTTCAAAAACGTAATAAGATTCAATATCCTTAACCAAATAGGGCCATTGGGTAAAAGCATTTTGTAATGGCCTTGCACTCCAGCCTTCAATGCTTAAAAGCTCGTTTTCGTAAGGGTTTTTTTTGGCTACTTTTTGGTAGGTTTTCGAAAACCAATTTGCAACATCACTAACTACTTGTAAGCCTAAAACCTTTTGATTTTGAACGACATTAATTAAGGTTTCGTTTAAAAATAAATTATCAAGGGCAGATTTAAAATAATTGAAGTAGCCTTCTTTAAGGTTTTCCAAATTTACTTCTAAGCTAATTTTTTGCTTCAAGTAGTTTACAAAGTAAAGTCTAGTTTTTCGATCTAAAACAGAGCCAAACTCAACAAACCTCAAAAGCTCTTCTTCAATTTGTTCTTCTGATTTTCGATAGTTTTTCATCTGTATAGATGTTCAATTTTTTCTAACCAAAGTTTGTATTCTTTCAATTTTTGTAGTGCTTCATTATAGTTTGCCAATACAATTTTAGATAGCTTTTCGTCAATAAATAAATTAAAAGAAAGGCTATCTGAATCGCCTGGACTAAAGCTATTGAGCTTTTGTTGTTGGTCTTTAATGAAAGTGGTTAGTTGATTGGCTTTTTCTGTCCAAAAAGCTGAGACTAACTTGTGTGGCTTTTTGAAAATTCGTTTTTTCTTTTCTTTTATCAAAGTTTCAATACCTAGTTTGTAGGTTTGAGAGTTGTGGGTTACAGAAAGAGAAAACTCATCTTTTTCTTTGATTGTTTGTAACCGATTTACAAGTTTAAATTCATCGTCGTAAAAATTTACAATTTGACTTTCGTCGGTAGAAATTTTATTGAAATCATTAATTTTTAGGTATTTACCTTCAAAGTTATTGTTGGGCTTTTCTACCTGAAAATAGGTTTCATCATAATCTTTTGGAAGTTTTTCTTCAATAATATGATTCACAAAAACTTCTTGATTTACCTCTTCTTCAAATGCTTCTAACTCTTTTCTTATCATGCCAAGTTTTAGCGTTACAGAGTAGCCGTGCTTTCTAATTACTTCAGAAACAATATCCTTTATAGGCTCAATTTGGTTTGGGGTATTCCATAAGCAATGAACCATTAAAAAGCAATCCATCAAATCAATTTGCTTCCTATCGTTTAAATAGGCCGAAGTCCTTAGTAAACGGATAATTTTTTTCCACCTTCGGTCATAAATTTCAATGGCTTCTTCTTGCCCCTTTTTTTCGTTAAAGTCTTCTATTTTTTCTCTAATGAATTGAATGGTATTTAAAACCTCCTCTGGTACTTCTACTTCATTTATTTCTTTTCCCCATTCAGAAAGCTCATCTAAATTAATTTGATTTTCAGCAGGGATATTTACATCGTAAACATCTTTGGTATCTGTAATAAGTTTGATAAAGCTATTTCGCTGTTTAACGCCATTCATTTGAAACCGAATCAACAACCTATCCCATAAAGGACCAAAACTGGCGTTGTTGGGAGGGAGCTCATTTGAGGCCGTTAAAATAGATTTGATATCAACCTTATTTTCTTGCTCTCCATTGCGGTAAACACGTTCATTAATTATGGTTAAAAGTGCGTTTTGAATTGATGAAGAAGCCTTCCATATTTCGTCTAAAAAAACAATGGTTGCTCCAGGCATGTATTCACTTGTTAGCCTTTCGTATTTATCTTCTTCTTTTAATTTTTTGATGGAAATAGGCCCAAAAACTTCGTCGGGTGTAGAAAACTTGGTCATCAAATACTCAAAAGATTTGCCACCATTAAAAGCGTTTTTTAGTCTACGAGCAATCAAGCTTTTTCCAACTCCTGGAGGACCTAATAAAAAGATGCTTTCACCAGATATTGTAGCCAATAATGCCAATTTCATTACTTCTTCTCGCTCATATAACCCTTCACAGAGTTGATGAACCAAGCCCTCAATTTTTTCTTTTGTTTTAACCATGCAACCAATTAACAAGTGGTTTATGCATTGGTTTAAAACAAAAATCCCCCTG
>JABAYK010000037.1 GCA_018609045.1 Flavobacteriales bacterium | reverse complement strand
GTATAATATTCCTAATATTAAACATGGAGAATTAGATATAACATTTTATCGGGATGATTTCAGAAGAAGAAGTGAGCCCTTGCAAGTTTCAAAAACCAAAATCGATTTTTTGATCGAAAATAAAAATGTAATTCTTGTTGATGATGTTTTGTATACTGGTCGAACAACAAGAGCTGCCTTAGATGCATTATTAGATTACGGAAGACCTAAGTCTGTTGAGTTTTTAGTTCTAATAGATAGACGCTTTTCTAGACATTTACCAATTCAAGCAGATTACATAGGAAAAACTGTTGATTCAATTGAATCTGAAAGGGTAAAGGTTTTATGGAAAGAAACTGACAAAAAAGACCAAGTATTGTTAGATTTTTTAAATGAAAATGATGAGTGAGCTCAGTGTGGAACACCTATTAGGAATAAAAAATCTTACACCAGAAGATATAAACCTAATTTTTACAACGGCTGATAACTTTAAAGAAGTACTTAATAGGCCAATTAAAAAGGTACCTTCTCTTCGAGATATTACAATAGCAAATTTATTTTTCGAAAACTCGACTCGAACAAGGCTTAGTTTCGAATTAGCTGAGAAAAGACTTTCTGCTGATGTTGTTAATTTTTCAGCCTCTTCAAGCAGTGTTTCTAAGGGAGAAACCCTTGTGGATACTGTAAATAATATATTGGCTATGAAAGTGGATATGGTTGTAATGAGACATCCAAATCCTGGAGCTGGTGTTTTTCTTTCAAAAAAAGTATCTGCTAAAATTGTAAATGCTGGCGATGGAGCCCACGAACATCCTACACAAGCATTACTTGATGCCTTTTCTATCAGAGAAAAGTTAGGCACAGTAACAGGAAAAAAAATAGTTATTGTTGGAGATATACTTCATTCTCGTGTAGCTTTATCAAATATTTTTTGTCTTCAAAAATTAGGTGCTGAAGTTATGGTTTGTGGCCCAACTACTTTAATGCCTAAATACATAAAATCTTTAGGGGTTAAAGTTGAGCATGATTTAGTTAAAGCTTTAGAATGGTGCGATGTTGCCAATATGTTAAGAATTCAATTAGAAAGGCAAGAAATTAAATATTTCCCTACTATTCGAGAATATACTTTACAGTTTGGGTTGAGTATGGAAATTTTAAATAAAATAAAAAAGCCTATTACAATTATGCATCCTGGGCCTATTAACCGAGGGGTTGAAATAACTTCAGAAATAGCCGATTCTGAAAATTCAATAATTTTAAATCAAGTAGAAAACGGTGTTGCCATAAGAATGGCAGTTTTATATTTATTGGCATCTAAAATCAAAAGGTAATCAACAATTACCAATATTCCTTTTAACTATCTTTGTTCAAAAGCTTTCTATGTTTAACATCAATAAAGAAGAAAAATTAGCAATTGTTAAGGTAAATTCTGAAAAATTGAACAGTATAAATTCCCCAGAATTGAAAAATCACTTTGTTAAGTTATCTTCTGAAGATATGAAAAATGTAATTCTAGATTTAAGCGAAGTAAAGTTTTGCGATTCTTCTGGATTAAGTGCCATTCTTGTGGGCAATAGAGTTTCCAAAAATTCAGATGGTACTTTTGTTGTTTCTGGAATAAAAGATATGGTGGAGAAACTTATTCAAATTTCGCAATTAGATTCAATTTTAAATATTACCCCAACCATAAGTGAGGCACGAGATCTTATTTTTATGGATGAAGTACAACGTAGTTTTGATAGTTCAGAAGAATGAAAAGTTTATTTATTACCACAGCAATTTTATTAATAAATCTAGTTTCAATAGGGCAAAATTGTACCCCAGATACATCATATAAATCACCAGGTTATTATCCTGATTCATTATTACCTGCTTATATTGGCCAAAGTTATGAGCAAGTAATAACTACTGTTGTGCCCGTAGATACCACTATTGAGTTACTTCCTGGTTTCCCTGTAACCTTGCCAATAGATTCAATTGTGGTAACTAGTATTTCAAATTTACCTCCTGGATTTTCTTTTTCATGTTTTCCCCCATCTTGTGGATTTCCTGGTGGCACTGCAAATTGTATAAAAATTACAGGCAATCCATTAACAGGAGCAGGGGAGTATAACATTATTGCTAATGTAGATGCTTATAGTGCTCAAGCAGGGGCGGTTTCTCCACTAGCTGAAACAATTAATTTCGGAAAGTTTTTAGTTATTGATAACGTAGGTCTATCTGAAGAAAACAGTACTAATTTTCAATTAAGTAAGGTTTTTCCTCAACCCTTTTCAGGTGTTGGAACTTTTGAAATTGAAACCCCGATTTCTGGTAATCTAAACATCGCCATTATTGATATTTTGGGAAAAGAAATATCTAACAAGAATTATTTTGTTTCTGCGGGAAATTCAAATATTTCCATGAATCAAAACCTAAATAATGGTATATATATCGTTTTAGGAAAAATTGAAAATTACTCTTTTGCTACAAAGCTTGTAGTAACCAAGTGACCAGGTTTGAGGTAACCATATTAGGGGCAAACTCAGCAATACCAACAGCAAACAGATTTCCTACATCTCAATTACTAAATGTAAATGAGTCTTACTATTTAATTGATTGTGGAGAAGGCACTCAAATTCAATTAAGAAGAAATAAATTAAAATTTCAAAGAATTGAAACTATTTTTATTTCGCATCTACATGGAGATCATTACTTTGGATTAATAGGATTGTTAACTACCATGCATCTTTTAAAAAGGGAAAAGCCCTTAAAAATAATTGCACCAGAAAGACTTCAAGAAATTATTTCTATTCAATTAAGAGCAGGAGGTACACAATTAGGTTATTCAATTGATTATGTTCCGTTGGTATTTGAAAATGGTTACGAAATTCTTAAAGATGAAAAAATATCTGTAAAGGTTTTAAAGTTAAGTCATAGAATTGATTGCGCCGGTTTTGTATTTGAAGAATTGGAGAAACCAAGAAACCTGCAGAAGGATAACATTGACAAATACAACTTAACGTTTGAAGAAATAAAGAACCTAAAAAATTCAATTCCAATAATAAGAGATAAAAAGGAGCTTTTAGAGCAATTATTAGAAGAAAAAGAAATTACAAGAACTTATGCCTATGTTACTGATACAAAAGCTTTAGAATCGATTATTCCATTTATAGAGTCTGTAGATTTACTTTACCATGAATCTACTTTTTTAAAAAACGAAACCAAAAGAGCTAAAGCCACTTTTCATTCTACAACCCACCAGGCAGCAAATATTGCTTTAAAAGCAAAGGTTAAAAGATTAATGTTGGGCCACTACTCAACTCGATATTTAGATTTAGAGCTTCTATTAGCGGAAGCTAGAGAAGTTTTTGAAAATTGTATTCTGGCAATTGAAGGAAAAACTGTTAAGGTATAATTACCAATCTTCATCAAGCATTAATAAAGCTTCGGCTAGTTCACCTTGAGTTTTTCCATCGTCTAACTCTTTAGCTATTTTAATACCTTCTTTATAAATATCAATGGCTTTTTTTGGTTCACCTTTTTCTTCGTAAATTTTGCCTAATTGAAAATATACTGCAAGGTATTTTTTATCAATTTCTTTTACGTTTTCTAAAAGCTTTTGGGCTCGATCAACTTTGCCAAATTTTTTGCATTCTAAAGCGGCCGCATAGTTTAAAAATGTGTCTGTTGGGTTTTTACTCAACATATCTTCAATCATTTTTAATCTGTCTTTGCTCATGGAATAAATTGTTTGCCAAATGTATGATTTTTAAACCTTTTTTGTTCAACCTATTTGGTTAAAACATCATAAGTTTTTAAGAATTCATCAACATTTTGCAATTTATTCATTGCCAAGATTTAGTTCCTCTAATAATTTTGATATTTGATTTTTTACCAGACTATCTTCAATTGCAATTTTAATGTTTTCTCTTTCATTTTGCGTTAAATGCCAAGAGATAGGAATTTCTTCATTTGGATTCGATTTCAAAGCCAAATCGTAAATTGAAATATTTGTGTTTAAGCCATCTGCCAAAAATTGAATTAATAAGTCTTGGTCGTAGGTTTGAATTTTTAACCAATTTTTTGTGAATCCTCCTAAAGGATTACTTAATGATTTAAATAGACTCAGCACAGGGTTCTGGGTTATTTTTATTTCTTTTGGAGTATCTCTAATTTGAACAATAACTACCCCCGAAGTATTTTCATTTATCCAATCTTTTAAATGAAAAATATAATTAAGGTTGTTTAGTAAGCCAAAGTTATCTCTAACTCCTGCATCCATTACTTCAATAGTTGGATCAGAAGGTAAACTTACGTTTGGTAAAACATAAGGAAAAGTAGCACTCATTCTTAGTGCCGAGGAGAATGCAACATTTTCAGCATTTTGATTTTTAAAGAATGTTTTAAACTCAATGCTCTCAGGGGCTCCTATATAATTTAATCTAGTTGACCTGAAATTATTGGTTAAAAATGAAACACTGGAAGCACTAATTATCATTCTCCTACCATCATTAACAATTGTTGGTGCTAACACCACCGTTGGTATTTGGCTTTCTGTTTCAAAGGGTTCGTAAAAACTAAGTGGATGGTAAAATGCAGAATCTAGGTTTTGATGAAGTAACATTTCAAAGATTAAAGCCCTATCTCTAATATATGTTTGATTTTCAAACTCGAAGTTATTAGGACGATAAAAAATATCTCGAACTACAAACGTGTAAATTATAGGATTTAATAAATCTCTAGTTAAATTTTCAAATCCCTCATGAGGATTAAAATTTTAATTTTTTTTTTCTGTTTCCTGTATAACTCACGGTAATATGATGCACTTAAAATACCACCCGAAGAACCTGAAATTAAGTGAACATTTTTAAAAAAATCACCTTGAGTTAATGAATCTAAATAGGATAGAGTATTAAAAGTCCAAGCGGCAGAACGCAGACCTCCTCCTGAACAATTTACCAAAACTAACTTTGGTTTTTGGTTATTTGAAGATACTTTTTGCTTCCATTTATCAAGAACGTGCTCTTGTTGTAAAATATCGTTTTCGTACTGCCTGGTATTTGAAATATGGGCTTTTAACGTTTGGGTGTTATAGGGTGCTTTTGTAGAATCATATTCCATTCCGTAAGCTTGATTACTGTAATTAAAAAACTGGTATTTAGACAATGTGTTTACTCCAAAAATTAATAGTATTAGCACCAATGGAGTCCATAAATTTAACCAAGACCTTAAGGCACTATAAATCATTAAAATTAGTGTGAGAATAAGAAAGGCGCTTGCTCCTGCAGGAATAAAAAACAAGGAGTTTTCGCCAAATATTCCAAGTAATATTACTGTTATAATTAGCGCAAACTCAAATAAAGAAGCATTTATGTGGTTTTGTTTTATGATTGATTTTAAAAGATTATCATCATAATGCTCGCCTGAGTTAGCTAATCTTATTTTTAAAAAATCTCCTAAATATGTTTTTATTCGCCATGATTGGGTTCTAATTATTTCATCAGACCAGTTTTTTTCTTTGTGAAGTAAATCTACTATGGCCTCTTCTTTTGCAATTTTGGTTTTTTGGATGTTTTTGTTGGTGCCGAGAAAATAAGCCATTGATATTATTATAAATACAAAACATCCAAGGTAAAGCCCCAATAAATTTGTTATGGCATCTTTTTCTGAAATTAACTCTCTAAATACCTGAAAATGAAATGTTTTATAGCCTAGAAAAACTAAAAACACCAAAGGGGTAATACTATTGTTTAGGGTATACTTATAAAATGGCCTCGAAAGGGTAGCGATAAATGGAAACTTATATCCATTAGAAATATAACTTGATATGTGGTAAGCCATGATAAATCCTCCTAAGGAAAAACCTAGAATAAAATGACTTACAAAATCTACTTTACTGAGATATTCGGGAAATAAAATTGTAGTGGGAATACCATATGTTGAACCAAAAGATTCGGTAACAACCAACCATGGTATTGCCCAAAAAACAATTAAAAACCAATTGCTTTTAAATTGAAGCAACAGCAGTTGTAGAGGAAAAAAATAAAAAATCCTAGCTAGTCTTTCTTGCCAAGAAATTTTGGATATTTTCAAAATGATATTTTGTTTAAATGTAAGCTTATAGCTTGCTATTTACAACGGTAATAATCTCCTTTTCTTTTGCCAATGCTTTTTTCGAAATATCTTCTGCTTTGGCCAAAATATCAGTTTTAAAATTTTGGTCGGTTATTGAGTTGGCATTTACCCTAACATTTAAATAAGCGCCTTCTACCGCAGTTCTTGCACATAATGCACCCACACCAACATCTGTTATTGAGCTTTTCATACCGTAATTAGCCATTTCAGCCATTACCTCCATCGAGTCAAAGGCAGTTTGCATAACTTTAAGCGGAATTTCGGTGGCGTATTTAGTAGCTTTTTGAATTGCTTCTTTTCTGGCAATTATTTGAGCTTCATTATCTTTTGGAAGCCTAAATGAGTCCATAATGGCATTGAACGAGTTGGTGTCTTCATCAACTAATTTTAGCAATTGATTTTTGTAAACTTGTCCTTTTTCTGCCCAATCAGAAAAATATTCCCATTTATCGTCCCAACCCCTTTTATGAGAAGATAAATTTGCTACCATGGTTCCCAAAGCAACTCCCAAAGTGCCAACGTAGGCAGCAATTGAACCTCCGCCAGGTGCAGGCGATTCTCCGGCAGTTTCTTTAGCAAAATTGGTTAAGGTTAAGTTTATTAGGGGAGAGGAAGAAGAATCTTCCATCATGTATTCAATTATTTTCTCTTTAGGATTAAATGGCTTTAAATCATCTAAACCTAAAGATTTTACTGCAATTTTAATGATTTCATCTTCGCTTACGCCTAAAGAACGGTTTTGTTTATTCAAAAAATATTTGCCGGCATCTAGCATAGCTTTTAGCGGAACTAAGCCTACAAGCTCACTTCCTGTTACTCTTATGCCTCTTTCTTGAGCAGCAATTAAGGTTTCATCAAATGCTTTATGAATAGAAGTGATTTTAATATCGGTTAAGTTGTAAGAAATTTGGGCAATGCCATATTCTTCAATGTACCAGCCAATTCCTTTTACAGCCTTTAATTTTCCTGGTATTCTAATTGGGTTGCCATCCTTATCATTTTCAATTTCACCCGTAATGGGATCACCTTTTCTTTTTACCCTGCCTGCTTCTCGCATATCAAAAGCAATAGCGTTCGCTCTCCTTGTAGATGTGGTGTTTAGGTTGATGTTATATGCAACTAAAAAATCTCTTACTCCAATGGCTGTAACCCCTGAAGTTTTTGCCTTCACAAATTCTGCAGGTCCGAAATCTGGTTTCCAATCTGGGTTTACCAACTTTTCGTTTAATTTTTCATATTCTCCGGCTCTTACAGTAGCTAAGTTTTTTCTTTTAGGCTGGGTTGCAGCCGATTCATAAAAATAACCTGGTATTCCTAATTCATTACCAACGCGATTGCCTAACTCATGAGCATACGGAATTATTTCATCCATACTTATGTTAGAAATTGGAATTAGTGGACAAACATCTGTAGCTCCAAAACGAGGATGCTCGCCCGAGTGTTTACTCATGTCTATAAGTTCGCTTGCTTTTTTTATGAGTCTAAATGCAGCTTCAATAACAGGCTTTGGTTCACCCACAAAAGTTATTACAGTTCTGTTGGTTGCTTTTCCTGGATCAATATCTAAAAGCTTTACACCTTCAACAGTTTCAACAACAGAAGCAATTGCTTTAATTTTTGCTTCATCTCTTCCTTCGCTAATGTTAGGAACGCACTCTATTATTTGTTTTTGCATGGCATGTAGATTTTGCCGCAAATGTAAGGTTGTTAAAGCATTTCTTTGAAAGAGTTGATTGTTTTATTTATTTAAAAGTTTGGTTTTTATTTCTATGGTTGACAACAAAGTTTTATGCACCGGGCAGCGATTGGCAATTTGTAAAAGCTTTTCTTTTTGAACATTAGTTAGCTCACCAATTAATTCAATTTCTCTATAAAATGTATCTATTTTAAGTGGTTTTTCATGGGCTGATTTCTCACAATCTTCAGCATGCTCTTTAGCATAACTTAAATGTACCTCAACTGCTTCTAAGGGTAACTTTTTAAAATCGGCATACATTCTTAAAGTCATTGCAGTGCAAGTGCCTAATGATGCCATTAATAAGTCATAAGGTGTTGGCCCCATGTTTTGGCCTCCAGCATCAACAGGTTCATCAGCAATTATTGAATGGTCTCCTGTATTTATGTATGAAGTAAACTTTTCTCTTTCAATTTTTACGGCAACCTCCTTATTTACTTTTGGAAAGTTTGGATTTTGAATAGGAATATATTTTTTTGACCAGCTAGATATAATATCTGCCACATAATGCGAGTCTTCTTTTTTCGATAACAAATGATCAGCACCTTCTAATGCAACAAAACTTTTCGGATGTTTAGCTGCTTTATAAATACTTGCAGCATTGCCAACATCAACAACCTCATCGGTAGGCGAGTGTAAAATTAAAATTGGAATATTTAATTGGTTTAAAACCTTAAGTTGATTTTGTTCTTTTACATCATCTAAAAACGAACTAGAAATTTTAAACGGTCTTCCTCCAATATTAACCTCATATTTTCCATTTTCTCTTATTTTATCAATAGATTCAGAAAACAAATTTGTTACGTGGTTTGGAGCATATGGAGCACCAATAGTTACCAAAGCTTTTATAGAAGGAATCGAGCTTGCTGCAGAAATTACTGCTGCACCTCCTAGCGAATGGCCAATTAAAATTGATGGGGCATTAAAGTTTTCGTTTAAAAATTCTCCTGCGGCAACAAGATCTTCAATGTTTGATGTGAAATTTGTGTTAGAAAATTCTCCCTCACTTTCGCCTAACCCGGTAAAATCAAAACGAAGGACAGCAAAGCCATTTTGAGTTAAAGCCTTTGCTATATGAGTAGGAGCGTTTAAGTTTTTATTACATGTAAAACAATGAGTAAAAATTGCAGTACCCTTTATCTTGCTTCCTGCAGGCAACTCCATTTTTCCAGTCAATAAAACCCCCTTAGTATTTTTAAATTCTACTTTTTCACCATTCATAAGTTTAAAGTATTGCGTAAACTTAAAATATTGAATTCTGAATTACCGTAAATTTGGCGACAAATAAACCTTTAACTATGAAAAGAATAATTACAACAGCTTTAATAGCATTCATTGCAATTTCCGTTTCAGCCCAAATTACAATTGAGGCTACAAACCTTTTAAATGCAGGAGATTTAATTATGCAATCTTATGATTCGGTTGCTCAAGATCCAGGTGCTTCTGGCGGTAGCCAAACTTGGGATTTAACAGGAATGAATTCTAATGATAAGGATACCATTTTGTTTTCCTCCCCGACTGGATTTCCTGGATTTTCTTTATTTCCTGATGCCAATATAGGACTTGAAGATGATAGCACTTGGATTTTTATTAAAAAAACTTCAAGTGAATTTACTTACTTAGGTGCATATGAAATATTTAATAATAACCCAGATACTCAGTATTTAGATTGGAAATGGTTGAGTTTCCCTGCTACACTAAGCTCAAACCTTCAAGGAACTTTATTTTCTGGATCTCAGGCTGATAGTCTAGGAATGCTTGGAGTTGACTCTTTTAGGTTAACTACCTCAACCGGTTATAAAGCAGAAATTGATGGTTGGGGAGTTGCCAAAACACCTTCAGGCAATTGGGATGCTTTAAGACAAAAAGTTGATTACAATACCAGTGCATATGTAGATGCAAAAATGGGTGGAGTGTGGGCACCAATGTCAGCCGCACTTTTAAATGTTTTTAATATTGATACAGGCGTTATATTTACTTCTACCTCATACAGATATTGGGGAAATGATGCAAACGCAAAATTTATGATAGCATCTGTTGATACTGGCGATTCATTTGATGGAAATAATTATTTGATTGCAACCCCATCTGGGCCTCCAACAGGAATTTATATGACAGAAGAAATGCCTGAAGAATTAAGCATTTACCCTAACCCTGTGATTAATAACTTAAATATTGATATTTCATCAGAAAATGGAAAGGCGATTTTAACAAGTATTCTGGGACAAACTATGGCAACTAAATTAATTTATAAAGGCCAAAACAAATTAGACCTTAACAATTTAAAAAATGGCACTTACATTCTTGAAATTAAAGATGAAAACGGTGAGACCATTAAATCAGAAAAAATTCAAGTAAATAAATAACCTACTTACTAAAATATTTGAATTAAAAAAGCCTGCAATTTTGTTGCAGGCTTTTTTTTGATTAGGTTTTTTGGTTAATATCTAGCTACTTCTTCGGTTGCATCTTGGTCTTTGCTTTTGTCATAGTCTTGATTTTGGCCAACAGCCGCAATAAAAATTGAAATAATAGTTAAAACACCTAAAAGTACCATGGTGATTTCAATGTGTGAGAATCCGCGTTTTTTCATGTCCAAATTTTGGTTTGTGGTACAAATGAAATTTATTAAACAAACCAAAAAAATGACAAAAAACAGCTTCAAAACTGACTTTTGAAACCTGGCTAAATTTCTTTGCCCGAAATAAAAACCTTATCAATTAAATTTTCGCCAAAAGAGTATGGCAGATAAGCTAAGTTTTTAATGGGTTTCGTAATAATTATTGATGCTTTTTTACCAATTGTAATACTTCCAAAATCTCGCTCAACTTCCATAGCAATGGCAGAGTTTAACGTAGCGGCATTTATGGCTTCTTCTGGCAACATTTTGTTTTTTATACACGCTAAAGAAATCACAAACCCCATATTGAAAGAAGGTGTTGAGCCAGGGTTAAAATCAGTGGCTAAAGCCAAGGGCAAACCTGATTCAATCATTTTTCTTGCAGGTGCATATGGAATACTTAAAAAAAACGAGCAAGAAGGCAAAATGGTTGGCATGACGTTAGAGTTTTTCAAAACGGAAATATCATTTTCTTCCATAATTTCTAAATGATCAACCGAAACAGCATTAAGCTTAACACATTTTTGAATTCCCCCAATTGAGGTAAATTGGTTTACATGAACTTTAGGCTTTAAGCCAAATTTGAGAGCTTCTTTAATTACAAATTCAGTTTCTTCAACCGAAAAGTAGTTTGTTTCACAAAAGGCATCAACATAATCAGCTAAGTTTTCCGCGTTTATTTTAGGCAACATTTCACCAACAATTAAATCTAAATAATCTTGATGGTTTTCTTTAAACTCAGCAGGGTAGGCATGAGCTCCTAAAAATGTTGCTTTTATTGTTAAAGGATGATTGGTTTTTAGTTTTTTAATAACACGAAGCATTTTTAATTCAGCATCAGGTGTTAAACCATAGCCACTTTTTATTTCTATAGCTCCCGTGCCTTGGGCCATAATTTTATTTAATCTTTCATAGGCTTCGCTGTAAAGGGTATCTTCAGCTAAACTTTGAAGTTTTTTAGCTGAGTTTAAAATACCTCCTCCTTTTTCGGCTATTTCTTGGTAAGTAAGCCCTTTAATTCTATCAACAAACTCTTCTTCTCTGGTGGTTGCAAATACGGTATGGGTGTGTGAATCAACAAAGGTTGGCATTACAAAACTGCCTTCTGCATCAATAACTTCAAGGTTTCGCCAATCTGTTATTCCTGGCCAATCTTCCATTTTGCCATAATCAATTATTAAATCATCTTCTATGGCTAGCCATGCATTTTCTATTGAGGGAAGCAATTTCATATCATTACCTTTAACAGGTAAGGCAGATTCTTTACCTTCTCTAACCTGCAGTAATGATTTAATGTTTTTAATGAAAATTTTTCCCATAAAGCTGAAAATTATTGTTTCAAGAACAAAAATGTTAAAATTTAAACCTTAAAATAATAAAATTGAAAAGTCGGTGTTATTTGTCAAAATTAAAATCCTAAAAATGAAAAAGTTAACATCAGTATTTGCTTTAGTAATAATTTCAAATTTACTTTTTGCTCAGTTTTCTAGAGATACAATAGAAACAAAAAAAGGAACAAAAATTATCAACCATGAAATTGGCTTTAATTATCAAACTTTTGGAGGTGTATTTTTAGGCGGAGCACCAAGTACTTTATCACTTAATGTTACATACAAAAAGTTACAAGAGTCTGGCAACGCTCTTCGTTACAGTTTAAATTTCGAAAGAGATAACAATTTCTACTTAGACTTCAACCAAAACACTATTGAAATATCCCCAACTCAGAAAAAGGTTTTGAACACAAATAGAGATAACAATATGACTCTTTTGGGTTTTGGATGGGAATATAGAAAACCAACCGAAAATAAACACACTTTACTATTTGCTTTAGATGCCCTTGTGGGGTATAAAAACACAAGAGAAAATTTTAATGAAACAATTTATAAAGCCAATGGAGATTCAAGTTATTATGCAGGCAACTCAAGTATATTATTACCAGATTATGATTTTGAAGGGGTTAACCAATTACAGTCTTATAATACCCATAGCCTCGCATTGGGGGTTAGGTCGCATATGGGTGTTTTGTGGTCTTTGTCAGAAAGGTTTACACTAACAACAGCAATGGAAGTAAGAGGTTTGTATACCATGAATTCGAGACATGAAACCAATAATGTTACAGGCGAAAAAAGTATTTCAAATTCTTCTACCCTAGATTTAAACCAAAAAATAATAGGAGACTTAAGCTTGTTTTATAGATTTTAATTGCGGCTTGCACAATGAACACAAAACCTAGATTGAGGCATCAATAACAGTCTTCCAATAGGAATTTCATTGTTGCAACGAGCGCAAACTCCAAAATCGGCATCATCAATACTTTCCTGCATTTTCAATAATTGGTATAGTTTTTCTTCAGCTTTTCTTTGGGCTGCTTCTACGATGCTTTTATTGTTGATGGCATCCATTCTAGATACCCTGCCAATGGCATTTTCTGGAGAAATAGGTTTTGTAAATTCTTTATACTCAGTGATTTTTCCTTTGGTAGAAATAATTTCTAATTCAATTTCCGACCGTAATTCTTCCTTTTGAGTATTTTCCATCTCGCTAAATTTATTAATCTTTTGATTTGCTTAAAATTTGCGAAATCAAATTAGAAATTTTTGTTCCTTGAGTTAACATCATCATGTGCGAACCTTTTTCAACTATAAAGGTGTGATTGTTTTGTTTTAAAGGTAAAGTGTGGTCTTTGGTGCCATGAATACTATAAATTTCCGATTCATAATTTTCTAGTTGCCAATTAACAATCATATGTGTTGCTCGTTTTAAAAATTTTGGGTTTTTATCCCTCAACATTGCTTTAAAAGTAGTTTTATTCTTTTTCCTATCGGGCTCAAAAATTGGTTGCACAATAAACGAACTCCATTTGTAAACGCTTGCAGGTATTAATTTGTACAAAGGGATTTTTTTCATAAACCTATACCTTTTAGGGATTTCTGATTTATTTTTTGCAGAAGAAATTATTATAGTTTTTGTAGGATTAAGTTTTTGGGTTAACTCGGCACAAATCATTCCTCCAAAAGAAACCCCAATTAGAATGAAAGGATTTGTAGTATCTATTTTTGAAGAAAACGCATTTGAATAATTACTTAAAGTTTCCTTTTTGTTAGGTTCAGCATAATGCATGTAATGTAAAATGTATCTTTTTTCTAGTTGTAAAGAGTCAAAAATTCTATAATCGCTTCCTTGTCCCGGAAATAGGTAAACATTTAGTTCTTGTGCTTTTAAACACATTGAAGCAGCAATCGTGAAAATAAAAACTGCGATTTTAAATTTTAACATTAAAAAATTAGAGTTTCAATTTGTCTTTGAATTAATCCGAAATCAAAAAAACTACATTTGCCAACTATGGCAAGTAATTCTATAGGAAATATTGTAAAACTAACCACTTTTGGCGAATCTCACGGACAAGCTATAGGTGGAATATTAGATGGTTTTCCTGCAGGATTAGAATTAAATTTAGATTTAATTTCTGCTGAAATGGCCCGAAGAAAACCGGGGCAAAGCCATTTAACAACCCAAAGAAAAGAACAAGATTTACCCAACTTTTTATCAGGTTTAAAAAACAATGTAACCACAGGAATGCCAATTGCTTGGGTAATTGAAAACTCTAACCAAAAAAGTAAAGATTACAGCCACCTTGAAAATACATTTAGGCCTTCGCATGCAGATTTTACATACCAAAGTAAATATGGAATAAGAGAGGTAAGTGGAGGAGGAAGGTCATCTGCCCGAGAAACAGCAAATTGGGTTGTTGCAGGAGCAATCTGTAAACAGTTTTTACAATTACAAAACATCGAAATTGTTGCTTTTGTAAAATCTGTTGGAGAAATAGAAATACCTGAAAACGCTACATTGGATTTTGATTTTATTGAAGAAAACCCATTAAGAACTGCCCACCAAGAAAGTGCAGTTAAAATGGAAACCTATTTAAAATCCATTAGAAAGCAAGGCGATACTGTTGGAGGAGTAATTACCGGTATTATAAAAAATGTTCCAGTAGGGTTAGGAGAACCAATTTTTGAAAAACTTCATGCCAATTTAGGCAAAGCTTTTTTCTCCCTTAATGCTGTTAAAGGCGTTGAGTTTGGTTCTGGTTTTCATTCAGCAAAAATGCTTGGCTCTCAACACAATGATATTCTCAAAAATAGAGATGGAAATATTATCACAGAAACTAATAATGCAGGCGGTTTATTAGGTGGAATAAGCAACGGAATGCCAATTAACTTTAACATTGCTTTTAAGCCTGTGGCCACAATTTTACAAAAGCAAAAATCAGTAAACACAAATGGCGAAGAGGTTGTTGTTGAAGGAAAAGGTAGGCATGACGCCTGTGTAGTACCTCGCGCTGTAGCAATTGTAGAAGCTTTGGCAGCATTGGTTATTGCAGATCATTTACTCATGAAAAGATTAAATACGATATGAAAAATATCCCATTACATTGGAAAATAATTATAGGGCTCATTTTGGGGGTTATTTGGGCCATACTTTCAAGCTTTTTGGGATGGAGCAAGTTTACCATAGATTGGATTAATCCATTTGGGGTAATTTTTATTAATCTTTTAAAATTAATTGCTATTCCTTTAGTTTTATTTTCAATCATTAAAGGAATTGCAGATTTAAAGGATATCAATAGTCTGGGGAAAATTGGGATTAAAACATTAGGCGCTTATTTGGTTACTACAGTAATTGCTATTAGTGTTGGTTTAGGCATTGTAAATATTTCAAAACCAGGAGAATATGTAGATCAAGAGCAGCGCGTTTTAAACAGATTAAGCTATGAGCTTTGGGTGCAAGAAACAAATGGAGTAGAAATTAAAGATGGCAAAAATTACCTTAATGATCCTCAATATTCTCATTTAAAAGAGGTTGCCATTGCAAATTATCATGGTTCTGATATTGAAGATATTGGTGTTTTGGCCAAAGTGAAATCAGCCAAAGACCGCAAAGAAGATGGCCCGCTTCAAATTTTGGTAGATGTGGTTCCTTCTAACATATTTTTTGCCTTAGGAAGAAATAGTTTAATGCTTCAAATAATTTTCTTCGGATTGTTTTTTGGCGCTGTTATGCTTATGATAGATGAAGACAAAGCCAAACCTGTTTTTGATTTTGTGGTTGGTAGCAACGAAATTTTTTTAAAAATGGTTGATGTGGTTATGAAAGCTGCCCCATTTTTTGTTTTTGCCTTATTAGCAGGAAAAATATCTGAAATGGCAGGAGATGACCCAGGAAAAGTTTTAGAAATTTTCTTAGGGTTAGGAACTTATTCTTTGGCAGTTATTATAGGGTTAGGGTTGCTAATTTTGGTTATATATCCACTTATTGTGCACTTTTTTGTAAAGGGTATTTCTTACAAAGACTTTTTTAAAGGAATTGGAGAAGCACAAGCCTTGGCATTTTCTACATCTTCTAGTGCAGCAACATTGCCCGTAACCATGGAGTGTGTAAACGAAAAGCTCGGAGTATCCAAAAAAATAACCTCGTTTGTTTTGCCAATTGGTGCTACAGTAAACATGGATGGAACTTCGTTGTACATATCCGTTGCAGTGGTGTTTTTGGCGCAATTTCATTTGATAGATTTAAGTTTTGCTCAACAATTAACCATAGTATTAACAGCAACATTGGCTTCAATTGGAGCTTCTGCGGTTCCAAGTGCGGGTTTAATAATGATGATTATGGTTTTGCAATCTGTTGGATTAAACCCAGCTTGGATTGCCATTATTTTTCCTGTAGATCGTATTTTAGACATGCTTAGAACTGTAGTAAATGTAACAGGAGACGCTACTGTTTCAACTGTAATAGCCTCTGCAGAAGGCGAACTTGGCGAAAAAAACCTATAAGGTTAAATTTTTTTAAAACAGCCTTTAAATTATCTACAAAAGCAGTGTAATACCAAAAGGCTTCTTACCTTAGCACTTCATTTTTATTATTCATTTTGTTTATGAAACTCATTGCGAAAATTCTTGGTGGCTTAGTATTCTTGGTACTTCTTTTATTGGTTTTGGTTCCAGTAATTTTTAAAGATAACTTGGTGCAATTGGTAAAAGATGAGGCAAATAAAAACCTGAATGCAACTGTAAATTTTGGAGATTTCGATTTATCAATTTTCTCAAATTTTCCAAATTTAACCTTTACTATTAACGATGTCGAAGTAGCAGGAATTGAAGATTTTGAAGGCGTTAAGTTGGCCAAAATTGGCACACTTTCAACCACTTTAGATGTTATGAATGTGGTTACAGGTTCTCAAATTTCAATTAATAGTATATCTGTTGAAAATGCAGATTTCTATATCAAAGTTTTAAAAAACGGAAAAGCCAATTACGATGTAGCAAAACCATCTGAAGAAACCGAAGAAACAACTCCTGAAGAAGAAGGAGGAGACTTCAAAATGGCCCTTAAAGAATACAGTCTAAAAAATGTAAACTTTGTTTACGATGATGCTTTGTATGCCTTTTTTATGGAAATGAAAGGGTTTAACCATGCAGGAAAAGGAGATTTTACCTTAGATGTTTTTCTGCTCGAAACAAAATCGACAATTGAGCAATTTACTATGATATATGAAAACTTAGCATATTTAAAAAACACCAAAGTCGATTTAGACATGAATTTAGAAATGGACTTAACCAATTTTAAATTCACTTTTAAAGAGAATGAATTAATGTTAAATCAATTGGCTTTAAATTTTGATGGATGGTTGGCCATGCCTGCTGATGATATAGATATGAATTTAACCTTTGGTGCGCCAAACAATACTTTTAAAAGCATACTTTCATTAGTTCCTGCAGTATATTCCAAAGACTTTGAAGGGATTGAAACTTCAGGTAATTTCACTTTGGCAGGAATGGTAAAAGGTACCTACAACGATGTAAAAATGCCTGCATTTAATATGGACTTAAAAGTTAACAATGCCCGATTCAACTATCCTGATTTACCAAAATCTGCTGAAAACATTAACATAGATTTATTAATTGACAATAAAGATGGTGTTGATGATAACACAGTAATTGATTTGAAGAAATTTCACGTTGAGCTTGGAGACAATCCAATAGATTTTTCAATGTATTTGGTTAAACCTGTTTCAGATCCAGACTTTAAGGCAAAAATTCAATCACAAATAAACTTTGAAAGTTTAGCCGAGGTTGTTCCTCTTGATGAAGGAATGCGCTTTTCAGGAACCATAACAGCTGATGCAAACTTTGCCGGTAAAATGAGCGCTTTAGAAAACGAGCAATACGATCAGTTTAATGCAACAGGTAAAATGATTCTTACCGGATTTGAATATGTTGACCCAACATTAGATTATCCAATTAATATCAAATCTGCGTATTTAGATTTTTCACCTCAAAAAATTGATTTAAGTAACTTCGAAATGCTTTTGGGTAAGTCTGATATCAAGCTAAACGGAACAGTTTCTAACTTTTTACCTTATTACCTGCATGAGCAAACTTTGTATGGCACCTTAGATTTAGCTTCTACTTTAATCGATTCTGATGAATTGATAGGAGCAGAAACCACTGAAGCTGAAACCGAAGCAAATACTGAAACTCCTGCTGAAGAGGATATGGAGATTATTCAAATTCCCGAAAATTTAGATTTGGCCTTCACAGCTAAAATTGACCAATTGCTTTATGATGGCATGGAAATGAAATCGTTAAACGGATTAATTACTGTAAAAGAAGGAGTTGCCAAGCTTAACAATTTTAAAATGAATATGCTTGATGGCTCTATTGCCATGAGTGGCAGTTACAACCCTGTAAATTTGGAGGAGCCAACTGCTGATTTCTCTATGGATATTCAAGGTTTTGATGTAGAAAAAACTTTTAAAACCTTTAATACGGTTCAAAAAATTGCCCCAATTGGCGAATCAGCCAGTGGTAATTTTTCTACCACTATGAATTTTAAAACATTGTTAATGAGTAATATGGAGCCTGATTTAAATTCAATTTCTGGTGGAGGTTTGTTTAAAACCAGCAACATGATAATTGATGGTTCTGGTATGTTAAAGAAAGCAGCAGATGTTATCAAAAATGATAAATACACCAAAATGGAGTTGAAAGACACCAAAATAAAATTTGCTTTTGAAAATGGCGAAATTGTAACCCAACCTTTTGATGTTAATTTAGGTGGCCAAAAAGCAACAATATCTGGCAAATCAAAATTTGAGGGAGATATAAATTACGTAATCGCTACAAAGGTTCCAAAAACCACTTTTGGTGCAACAGCAACAAATACTTTGAATGGGTTATTAGGTCAGGTAAAAAGTAAAACAGGAGTTGATTTATCTACAAGCGATAATATTGATTTAGAATTAATTGTTGGCGGAACAGTTACCGAACCTGCAGTTAAACCTCGTATTAGCGGCATTATGGGCGATGAGGGAGCAAAAGGTAAAATTGACGAGGTTAAAACTCAAGTAAAAGAAAAGGTCAAAGAAAAAGTTGAGGAAACTAAAGAAGACGTGAACAAGAAAATTGCCGAAGAACGCGCCAAACTGGTTAAAACTGCTACCGAACAAGGAGATAGGTTAGTTGCTGAAGCCAAAGTTCAGAAGACCAACTTGGTAAAAGAAGCTGAAAAAGGTGCAGCCCAATTAAATGCTGAAGCCAAAGCTAGGGCAGATGAATTCAAAAAAGAAGCTGGCTCAAATCCTGTAAAGAAAAAAGCTGCAGAATTAGCAGGAGGTAAACTTCTAAAAGAAGCAGACAAAAAAGGACAAGACTTAATTGATAATGCGGGTGTTAAAGGCGATGAATTGGTTGAAAAAGCCAATGTAAAAAGGCAAGAACTTATTACCGAAGCTGAAAATAAGGAGATAAAAATCTAATTTAATATTCAGTTGATTATTAGGTTTTTGTTAAACATAACAACAATTGTTGCTAAAAATTTGAAACTTTAGCACAACAATTGCTTGTAAATTTGCAAGCCAAATATTTTTAGGTTGATAAAACTAAAATTTTCAAGTCTAATTTTTATTTTTCTGTTTTTTTCTAGCCAATTTACAATGGCTCAAGAACAAAGCTGCGATGAAGATTTATCACCTAAGGCTGTTAAATTATATGAAAAAGGAACCGACAAAAAAACTGATAAATACAAACGTGTTGGTTACTTAAAAGATGCTTTAGAAATTGAACCAGATTATATTGCAGCTAACTTTGCTATTGCCATTGAAAAAATAAAAACAGCGAAATATGAAGGAAATTCCTTTAAACCAGCTGAAGAGCATTTATTAAAGGTGGCTATAAATTGTCCGAATTTTCACTCTGATGTTTTTTATTATTTAGCCGAAATAGTCTTGGGAAGAAAAGAATATGCTCAGGCCGTATCTTATCAAAAACAGTTTTTAAATTTTTTGAGTGAAGACGAATCAAAATTCGCGAGAGATTATCCAAAAAAAGTTGAAGAAATTGAAAAAGACCTAAAGTACGCCTCTTTTTATGCCGATGCCTATGCTAATCCGGTACCTTTTAATCCGGTTTTGGTAAACGATGTTTCTACAAAAGCAGATGAATATTTACCACTCTTAACCCCTGATAATAAATATCTATATTTCACTAGAAAAAAGGAAGAACAATCAAAAGTTCAAGTTTCGGTTGTAAAATCTGATAGTCCAAACTACATTGAGCAATTTACAGTGGCTAATCATTACGGGGGCTCATTTGATGTAGGCCAACCGATGGAACATCCTTTCAATAAATTTAAAAACGAAAATTATGGTGGAGCCACAATTTCCATCAACAACAAAGAGTTGTTTTTAACCATATGCAGGTTTGTTGGTGGTGGTTATAAAAATTGCGATGTTTACCACTCTGAGTTTCATTATGATGACTACAATGCAGCTTGGGAATGGACAGAGCCCGAGAATTTAGGGGAAAACATAAACTCTGATAGAAGTTGGGAATCTCAACCTTCTTTATCGGGAGACGGAAGGTATTTATACTTCGCTACTTACCGAGAAACAAGCAAGCAAATTGATATTTTTAGATCTGAGCGAGATGTTAATGGAAACTGGAGTAAAGCAGAGCCTTTGCCAACACCAATTAATTCCGAATACCACGATAAATCTCCATACATGCATTCAGATTCAAGAACGCTTTATTTTTCATCAGATAGACCCATGGGCTTTGGTGGTTATGATATTTACTACACCAAATTATTAGATGATGGTAGTTGGACTCCACCCAAAAATATTGGTTACCCCATCAATACAGAAGAAGACGAACATGGTTTTATGGTTAGTACAGATGGTAAAAAAGTGTATTTCGCTTCAGATAAATTAGGCGATAAGTTTAATGGTTTTGATGTTTACACTTTCGATTTATACAAAGAAGCAAGGCCTGCCAAAGTTGCCTTTTTGGGGGGCGAAGTAAAAGATGAACAAGGCGAGCCTGTGAAAAACGCCAAAATCGAGATAAAAAATATCAATTCTAAAAGCATTCAAGAAATTAAAGTTGATTCTATGGATGGTCGTTATGCCGCTATTGTTGCTCTAGATGAAGGTGAAGACTTTATTGTTAACCTTAAAGGTGATGGAGTAGCTTTTGAGAGCAAGTTGGTTTCTTTTTCAGATTCTACTGATGAAGAAATTTACCAAGAAATAACAATGGAACAAAAAGAAATTGAAGTAGGAGAGAGCTATAATTTAGAAGACATTTTTTACGAAACTAACTCAGCAGAAATTCTACCTGAAAGTAAATTAATGTTGGCTGAGTTCGCCGAATATTTAGTTAGAAACCCAAGTATTAAATTGGCTATTCATGGCCATACAGATGATGTTGGAAGACCTGATGTAAACTTGGCTTTATCAACTGATAGAGCTTACTCTGTAACCGAATTTTTACAAAGTCAAGGAGTGGCTAAAACCCGACTTTCTTTCAAAGGATTTGGAGAAACTAGGCCAATTGCAAGTAACCAAACAGAAGAAGGACGAGAACAAAATAGAAGAACCGAATTTGTAATTCTATCAAAGTAAAGCTTGGTGACAAGAATCATAAAACCAAATTGGTTTGTTATTAAATTTGCAAAAAATTAAACAATGAAAAAGTTAACTTACATTTTAGGATTATCATTATTATTATGGAGCTGTGGTGCTCAAAATACAGAATCAGCAACAGAAGCTGAAGAAACCAATACAGAAATGACCGCAGAAGAAGCTGCAGAAGCTGAAATGGGTGAAGATGAAATAATGGGCAAAGAAATTAATGGAATGATGAGCTATGGAGCTGAAATTACAGCAGAAGAGGCTATTCCTGGAACTGAATTATTAGCTGCTTTAGGCGAACAAGATTCTATTACTGTAAAAGTTGAGTCTGGAATTAATTCTTGTTGCCAGAAAAAAGGATGTTGGATGAAAATGGACATTGGTGGTGATAAAGAGTTGATGGTTAGGTTTAAAGATTACGGATTTTTTGTTCCTATGGATTCTGAAGGAAAAGTTGCTATTGTTGAAGGAAAAGTAAAAAAATCAGTTATTCCTGTTGATGAGTTGAAACATTATGCAGAAGATGCAGGTAAATCTCAAGAGGAAATTGATGCAATTACAGAACCTGAAGAAAAATTAACCTTTTTGGCCGATGGCGTATTAATTAAAGGATAATCTTAAAATATTTTCAAATTGAAAAGCCCTTTTGTTTTCGCAAAAGGGCTTTTTTTATGGGGTTTGATTAGCCAACAAATCTTTTTCAATTTTATTGGCAATTCTTCGGTTGGTCATTTCTAAATAGGCGTTTCCAGTTACATTCTTGCCATCTTTAGTGCCAGTAACTTTACACATTCCTTCCCAATATTTCATGGTATAAGCACCAAACCTAAAGTCTAATTCTTGGTCTTTTACCAAAGCTTCAACAGTTAAAAATGTGTTTTGCTTAGGTAATTCTACTTCCCACTTTATGGGATATTTTACACCTGTTTTTTCGCTTTCCCAATATTCAATTGGGTTTAAGTTTAAATTTTCGTTGGTTAAGTTTATTTGAAAGTTTGGGTTGTAGTAAGTTCCTCCAAAAATTTGCTTTTCTTCAATTCTAGGTGTGGTTACTTGATAGGCCATAATATCATCTTCAGTTTCGTTTAATTGAATCGCCATCCAATCCCAACTTACTTTACCCCCAAAAATTTCGCCGCAGTTCCATTGCCTATCATACCATAATAAGCCCTCAACTTCAATTGATTCTCCATTTAATTCTATGGTGCCATCTGCAGGTAGACGAGTAAAAGAATAATAACCTGCCTCAGCCAAATCTCCATATTTTTTATAACCTCGGCCTTCATGTAAAAGAGCTTTTTGGTTATTGGTTGTATTTAAGTTTATAGCTATCGAATGATTTTTCATTTTACCATTTAACATATAGTTTCCGTTAAATCCAGTTAAACTACATTCCTTGCCATCGTTGGGCGTTTTTAATGAAATTGGGTTTTCAGATTTCAGCCTATTTTTTAATGCTTTTATTTCATAATCGAAATAGAATTTGTTGTTTTGAGGATCAGTTAAACCAAAATTCATTAAAGAATAATCCTTGACCCCCAAAGGATTGGTATGAAAAAAAACATATTCAATACCAAAGGTTCTATCACCATTTTTTTCTTTTAAATGCCCTGTAAAATACCACCACTCAAGTGAGTTTTTCTCGTGAACCAATTCATCCGTTTCAACAACAGCAGCTTCATTGTAAACATCTTTTTTATCGTAAGGCTTGCAGCCGAATATCATTAAAAAAGCAATCATGAATGTTGGTGTTTTCAAGTGATTTTATTTTATGAGTAAACAACAGAAACTAGGTAAGGTTTATTGGAATAATAATTGATAAATTTTGCAAAAAACCATAATCATGAAAAATTTCAAGTTATTATTCTTCGGTTTATTACTAATAATTTCTGGATGTGATAGAACGCAATTTATAGAACGTCAGGAAGATAAGTTAATTGGGAAGTGGGACTTTAAACGAGTGGTAAAAGTTGAGAATTTTAATCGAAATAATATTACCAACCAATATAAAGAGCAAGTAATAACTTTTAAGGGCGACGGCACGATGCAGTGGGAAAATTTTGAAACCCAAGACTATTGGAAGGGCAGTTTCCAAGTTTTTTATTACAACAATATTGGGGGTGCTGATGGTTCCTCAGAGTCATCATTAAGGTTAGAGGCTAATTTAACAGATACATCAAATAATGAAATTATGGAAATTACATTTGAAAACTTGAATGTGTTTAACAATAGAATGAACTTTGATTTGCGGGATGAAGGAAT
>JABAYK010000112.1 GCA_018609045.1 Flavobacteriales bacterium | reverse complement strand
TCCCAAATCTTTATTTTAATTTGGGTAATTGTTACTTAAAGTCCAATAACTACATTAATGCAAAAAAATGTTACTTCAAAAGTTTACGATTAGATGGAGGAACTGCAGATAATTACTCTAACCTTGGTATTAGTTATTATCAATTAAATAACCCGGACTCGGCATATTATTATTTTAAAATGGCCTACCAAAAAGACTCGTCAAGAGAAGACGTTAAATCGAATATTGAATTTTTAACAAAAAACTTACATAAAAAAGAATAAAATAGTTTGCGCTTAATGAAATTTACTCTTTCTTTGTGCCTTGATTCTAAAAAAATCGATTTTCGATTAAAACTCAAACTATGAAAAAAATTTACTTATTAAGTCTTTCAGCCTTATTTTCACTTGGAGCATTTGCTCAATCTAATGATTTAACTATTGCTCCTTCAATAGGAGGTCAAACTTCAGCTCAAGTTGTTGTTACTCCAGGAGTTGCAGATGTAAATCAAAAACAAATTGTTGACATTTACTCTTACAATAACAATATTTTTATTAACCCAATTAATTTTGGTAATATCGAAGGATTCGTTAATGTATATGATTTAGGTGGAAAATTAATTTCTAGCCAAAATTTAAATAACTCATTACTTCAATTAGAATTGCCAAAAACAGGAATTTATATTGTTACTGTTAACGCAAATGGAAACTTATTTACAGAAAGAGTTTTTATTAAATAATTTCTGATTAAAATTTAAAATTTAAAGCCGTATCGCATTTTGCGTTACGGCTTTTTTTTATTTTTACCCAAAACATTAATTTATGGAATTTCCTGAAAATTTAAAATATACCAAAGACCATGAATGGGTTAGGGTAGAAGGTGATATTGCCTTTGTTGGTATTACAGATTATGCCCAAGGAGAATTGGGAGATATAGTATATGTTGAAGTAGAGACCGAAGGCGAAAGTCTGGATAAGGAAGAGGTATTTGGTACCATTGAGGCTGTTAAAACAGTATCTGATTTGTTTATGCCTATCTCAGGTGAGGTTATAGAAATTAATACTTCATTAGAAGATTCACCAGAGTCAATTAACGCAGCGCCTTACGAAAACTGGATTATTAAAGTTAAAATTTCAGATTCCTCTGAACTTGAAGATTTACTGACTTCAGAATCTTATGCAGATCTTGTTGCATAAAATTTTTAAACTTTCTTTTAATAAATGGCCTTCAATATTGTGGGCCATTTTTATTTTGGTGTTATCCACCGTTCCAGGGCCAAGCCTTCCTCAGCAAAAATTATTACCGCATTTAGATAAAGTTGTCCATTTTATTTTTTATTTAATCCTGGTAATTTTATCCTTTAATGGTTGGAAAGAAAATAAAAATGGAATTATAATAATTTGCTTAGTACTTAGTTATGGTGTTGGTATAGAGCTAATTCAGCATTTTTTTATTGAAAAACGCTTTTTTGATATTTACGATGTAGTCGCCAATACGGCAGGAGTATTAGTTGGTTTAAAATTAAATTTTAGCTTCCTGAAAAAAACAAATCAATTTAACATTAAATAAACGTATAAAAACTAAAATATTCTTACTTTAGCCCCAATTGAAATGTTATGAAATCTAAGAAAAATTCTGAAGTAGATATCGAAAGAAAAAAGCCTCTCCTTTTTCATATCGGATTGGTTGTTTCTTTGGCTGTAGTTTTGATTGCTTTCGAGTGGAAAACTTTTGATAGAACTCAATCTACTCTTGGACAGTTAAAAGTTGATTTAGAGGAAGAAGAGATGATTCCAATAACTAAACAAGAGCCACCACCGCCACCGCCACCGCCACCGCCTCAAACTACTATTATTGAAATTGTAGAAGATGATGAAGAAATTGAGGAAGAGTTGGAAATAATGGATACTGAGATTGATGAGAACACAGAAATTGATATAGTAGAATTTGTTGAAGAGGTAGTTGAAGAACCAGAGATTTTTACCATTGTTGAAGAAATGCCAAGTTTTCCTGGTGGAGAAGCTGAGCTGTTTAAATATTTGGGTTCAAATATTAAATATCCGGCAATGGCAAGAGATGCTGGTATTCAAGGAATCGTTTACGTAACTTTTGTTGTTAAAGAAGACGGAAAGATATCTGATGTTCGCGTTTTACGTGGTGTAGGAGGAGGATGTGATGAAGAGGCTGTTAGGGTAGTTGAGAAAATGCCATCTTGGAAACCTGGAAAACAAAGAGGAAAATCTGTAAGGGTTCAATATAATTTACCAATTAGGTTTACTTTAAGATAAATTTTATAAAAAAAATGATTTGAAAGCCTCGAAAATTTTTCGGGGCTTTTTTTTGTGCAATTTTCTCTCAAAATGCATCGTTAATAACAAAAACTTGCATTATGAAAAACGAAAAGAAAAACCCCAAGTTAGTTCCTTCAAGAAATTTTAATTTTCAAATTGGTTTAGCTGTTTCCTTTGGCTTAGCCTTAGTTGCATTTGAATGGCAAACTCTTGATTATGTAATAAAACCTTTTGAAGGTGTTTATACAGATTTGGTTGAAGAAGAGGCTATACCTATCACAAGGGCCAAAGAAGAAATAATTAAACCAAAACTAAGAAACCCTACAATTGAAAAAATTGTAAAAGAAGCTCCTGTACTAATAGAAATAAAAGCAGATCCTATTATTCCTATACTT
The DNA here is from genome assembly GCA_018609045.1 of Flavobacteriales bacterium. Taxonomy (GTDB): domain Bacteria; phylum Bacteroidota; class Bacteroidia; order Flavobacteriales_G; family Salibacteraceae; genus JAAZVO01. The sequence goes on along the minus strand of JABAYK010000112.1, from coordinate 21,038 downwards.
GAAATAGGCAGTGAAATGGATAGTCTATTTCTTATTGAGCCAGAGATTACTGAAAGTGTACCTTTTGTTCCTTGGGCTGAGATTATGCCAAGTTTTGTTGGAGGTGAAAAGGCAAGATTAAATTATCTTCAAAAAGAGGTAAAGTATCCAAAGGATGCTAAAATTAGAGGTATTTCTGATGTTGTTTTTGTAAGTTTGGTAATCGAAAAAGATGGATCAATAAGCAGGGTAACAGCAGAGAATAACCCTGGAGGGGGGCTAGCAAAGGAAGCAGTAAGGGTAGTAAAAAATATGCCTATTTGGAATCCTGGTAAACAAGCTAATTTGCCAGTAGCTGTGAAGTTAACCATGCCAATTAGTTTTAAAATTCAATAAAAAAGCCCTGCATTCGCGGGGCTTTTTTATTCAAAATTTAAATTATTTTTTAATGAATCATTGCAGCACCAACTGTTACATTGGTAGCTTCATCAATTAATACCAAACTTCCGGTAATGCGGTTTTTGGTATATTCATCATAAAACAAAGGGGATGTTGTTCTTAACGTAACGCGTCCAATATCATTCATCTTTATTTCTTTGTTTTCTTCATCCCTATGCAAGGTGTTAATATTGATTCGGTATTTTACTTCCTTTACAATACATCTAACATCTTTTGTAGTATGTTTTATGGCATACTTACCATTAAGCTGTAAGGGTTTTGAGTTTAACCAACATACCATTACATCTATGTCTTGACCAACCTCAGGAACATTGTTTTCACGAACAATCATGTCGCCTCTACTTATGTCAATGTCATCTTCTAAAGTAACGGTAACACTCATAGGAGCAAATGCCTCTTCAACAGGACCATCAAATGTATCTACAGATTTTATTTTAGAGCTAAAGCCACTAGGAAGCACCAATACTTTATCTCCAGGTTTAAAAATACCTCCCGATATTCTTCCTGCATAGCCTCTATAATCATGAAATTCATCTTTCTGTGGCCTAATTACATATTGAATAGGAAGCCTGCAATCAACATGGTTTTCGTCACCGGCAATATGTATAGTTTCTAACAAATACATTAAGGTTGGCCCTTGATACCAATCCATATTTGTAGATCTATTTACAACATTATCACCATTTAGGGCGCTAATAGGAATAAACCTAATATCTCTAGTATTTAGTTTTGAGGTAAATGCTTCTAAATCATTTTGAATTTCATTAAAGCGCTCTTCGCTGTAATCCACCAAGTCCATTTTATTGATGCAAAAAACAACATGTGGAATTTGTAATAAAGAGGCAATAAAAGAGTGTCTTCTTGTTTGTTCAACCAAGCCGTTTCTAGCATCAACTAAAATAATTGCAAGGTTTGCAGTAGAAGCTCCTGTTACCATGTTTCGGGTATATTCTATATGCCCAGGAGTATCAGCAATTATGAATTTTCTTTTTGGGGTAGCAAAATATCTATAGGCTACGTCAATAGTAATACCTTGTTCTCTTTCAGCTTTTAAGCCATCTGTTAACAAGGCTAAGTTTACATGACTTTCCCCTCTTCTCTCGCTAATTTTTTCAATATTTTCCATTTGGTCTTGGAAAATTTGCTTGCTATCAAAAAGTAAACGACCAATTAATGTGCTTTTGCCATCGTCAACACTACCTGCAGTGGTGAAGCGAAGCAATTCCATATCTAAATATCCTTCTGTACTATTAGTGCTCATTTCAGTATTTTTTAGAAATAACCTTCTTTTTTTCTGTCTTCCATTGAAGTTTCTGATCTTTTATCGTCAGCTCTTCCGCCTCTTTCTGTAATTCGGGTTGCGGCAACTTCTTGAATTATTTTCTCCAAAGTATCTGCATCAGATAGAGCAGCTCCTGTAGAAGTAATATCACCAATAGTTCTAAACCTTACTTGCATATTCTTTGGGGTTTCGCCAGGTTTATTAGGTAAAACATCACTATTGTATAGCAACACTCCATTTCTTTCTACCATTTCCCTTTCGTGGGCAAAGTATAAAGAAGGTATTTCGATTTTCTCGTGCAGAATGTATTGCCAAATGTCCATCTCCGTCCAGTTGCTAATAGGAAAAGCTCTAAAGTGCTCACCCATATTTTTCTTTCCATTAAAGATATTCCAAAGCTCTGGTCTTTGATTTTTTGGCTCCCATTGACCAAACTCATCACGATGAGAAAAGAATCTTTCTTTAGCTCTTGCCTTTTCCTCATCTCTTCTTGCACCTCCAATGGCACAATCAAATTTTAAATCTTCAAGGGCATCTAGCAAAGTAGTTGTTTGAAGTTTAATTCTTGATGCATTTACGCCAGTTTCCTCTTGAACTCTTCCTTGGTTAATTGAGTCTTGAACGAGTTTAACAATGAGGTTAAGGTCTAGCTCTTTTGCTAAATTATCTCTAAAAGCAATTGTTTCAGGGAAATTATGGCCTGTATCAATATGCATAATTGGAAAGGGTATTGCAGCCGGGTAAAAGGCTTTTCTTGCCAAATGAAGACAAACAATACTGTCTTTTCCGCCAGAAAACAACAATACTGGGTTCTCGAATTGAGCTGCTACTTCTCTAATCACATAAATTGATTCAGATTCAAGCTCTTTTAAATGTGTAAGTGTGTATGATTTCATTCTTTCAATGAAATTTTAGGGATCAAAAAATTAATAATTTCTTCTGCATTTTCCTCAGGAGATTTTCCTTCGGTTAATATATTTAATTCAGGACTGTTAGGAGCCTCAAAAGGGGCATTTATTCCTGTAAAGTCTTTTATTTCTCCTTTTCTTGCTTTTGCATAAAGACCTTTTACATCTCTTGCTTCGCAAACTTCTATTGGGGTATTGATGAAAACTTCAATAAAACTACCTTCTCCAATAATTGCTTTGGCAGCATTTCTAATTTCAATTGTTGGGCTAACAAAACAATTTATGGTAATTACTCCACAATGGTTAAATAACTTAGAAACTTCTGCTATTCTTCTAATGTTTTCAGTCCTATCTTCTGGGCTAAAACCTAAATTGTTGTTTATACCTGCTCTAATATTATCCCCATCTAAAATTTGGGTAAGAAACTTTTGTTGATGAAGTTTTTTTTCTAAAACTTTTGCTATTGTGGTTTTTCCCGATCCAGATAACCCGGTCATCCAAAGGGTAACACCTTTTTGGCCAAGCAATTTTTCCTTGTCTTCTTGCTGAAGTAACTCATCAAAAACAGAAAATATATTGCGCCCTTCGTTTTTCATTCGGGCTGCAAAAGTAATTAATTGTAGTGGTCTAATTTATATCTCTATTAATTAAATAGAGTAATGCCAATATTATATATTTGATTTTAGAAAATAATAAGATTTGAATCAAGATTTTTCAAAGTATAAAAAGCCTATTGATACTATTGGAGTTAAGGAAAGAGTTTCTCGATTTCAAAAAAGAAGTATCAAAAACGAAGCTAAAATTGAGGGGCTAAAAATGGCCTTGAATATGATTGATTTAACCACTTTAGAAGGTAAAGATTCTAAAAAAAAGGTTGAACAATTATGCTATAAAGCAATTCATTTACATGATGAGTATCCGGGTTTACCAACAACTGCAGCAATTTGTGTTTATCCGAATTTTGTAGGCACTGCAAAGAAAGCGCTTGGCGACAGTGGTGTAAAAGTAGCTTCTGTCGCAACAGCATTTCCTTCTGGTCAATCATCTTTACAAATTAAAAAGCTCGATACCCAAATGGCAATTGACCAAGGTGCTGATGAGGTTGATATGGTAATATCTAGGGGTGAGTTTTTAAGTGGCAATTACAATTTTGTTTTTGATGAAATTGCTGAGATAAAATCACTTTGTGTCGGAAAAGCAAGGCTAAAAGTAATTTTAGAAACTGGTGAATTAGGAACATTAGATAATGTTGCCTTTGCAAGTAATATTGCTGTTGCCGCAGGAGCAGATTTTATTAAAACTTCCACAGGTAAAATTCAGCCTGCTGCAACACCCGAAGTAACATTGGTAATGCTTGAAGTAATTAGAGATAACTTTTTAAAAACAGGCCAAATGATTGCCATAAAACCCGCAGGTGGAATTTCGAATGCCAAAGCAGCTTTGCAAAATTTGGTAATGGTTAAAGAAACTTTGGGAATTAATTGGATGACTAACCATTGGTTTCGTTTCGGTGCAAGCAGCTTAGCAAACGACGTGCTTAGGCAACTTGTTAAACAGCAAACAGGAATTTACCAAAGCAAAGATTACTTTTCAATAGACTAACAAATGGCAAAAAAAGAAAGTACAATAAAAAATTCGTTGGTGTTTGAAGGGTTTATGGATTATGCTCCTTCTCCCGAGTCAACATCTCACATAGAAATAAAGCCTCAATACGATTTATTTATCGATGGTAAATGGCAAAAGCCTAAAAGCGGTAAATATTTTGATTCGATAAACCCAGCAAACCAAAATAAATTATCAAGTATTGCAGAGGCAAACTCAGAAGATGTTGATAATGCTGTAAAAGCTGCAAGAAAAGCTTTTAAGCCTTGGAGCTTATTGCCAGCTTCTGAAAGAGCAAAGTATTTGTATCGTATAGCAAGGTTAATACAAGAAAGAGCGAAAGAATTTTCTGTCATCGAATCTTTAGATGGAGGTAAACCAATAAGAGAATCGAGAGACATTGATATTCCCTTAGCAGCCGCACATTTTTTCTATTATGCAGGTTGGGCAGATAAATTGCCTTACGCTTTTCCACATAGAAACCCTAAACCCATTGGCGTTGCAGGACAAATTATCCCTTGGAATTTCCCATTGTTGATGGCTGCCTGGAAACTTGCTCCAGCTTTAGCTTGCGGAAATACCATAGTGCTAAAACCAGCAGAAACCACATCGTTAACTGCATTAAAGCTTGCTGAACTCATTCAAGATGCTGAACTGCCCAACGGTGTTGTAAACATTGTTACAGGAGCAGGAGCAACAGGTGCAGCAATTGTAGAGCATCCTGATATAAATAAAATTGCTTTTACAGGCTCAACAGGAGTTGGTAAATACATTCAAAAAGCTACAGCAGGAAATGGCAAAAAACTCACACTTGAACTTGGAGGTAAAGCTGCCAATATCATTTTTGCTGATGCTGCTATTGACCAAGCTGTTGAAGGCATTGTAAATGGAATTTATTTTAACCAAGGTCATGTTTGTTGCGCAGGCTCAAGGCTGTTTGTTGAAGAAGCAGTTTACGAAGAAGTTTTGGCAAAACTCAAATGGCGCATGGATAGTCTTGTTGTAGGTGACCCATTAGATAAGAATACTGATATTGGAGCGATAAATTCTGAGAAACAATTGGGCACCATCAAAAATTATTTGGCTATTGGAAAAAAAGAAGGCTTAGATATGTATCAACCTGATTGCAAAATGCCTGAAAGTGGTAATTTCTGTAAACCAACATTGTTTACCAATGTGGCTCAAAGTAGTGTTTTGGCTAAGGAAGAAATTTTTGGTCCAGTGCTAGCTATTCAAACTTTTAGAACCATGGATGAGGTTATTCAAAAAGCCAACAATACTCCGTATGGTTTATCAGCTGGGGTTTGGACAGACAAAGGTTCTAAAATATTTCATTTAACAACCAACCTAAAAGCTGGGGTAGTTTGGGCAAATACCTACAATAAATTTGATCCTGCTTCTCCTTTTGGAGGCTATAAAGAAAGTGGATTTGGTCGAGAAGGTGGGTTACACGGATTAGCTCCTTATTTAAAATTTTAGTTATGGCAACCAGATTAGAAATAAATAAAACGTACAAGCTTTTTATCAATGGTCAGTTTCCTAGAACAGAATCTGGACGATACGAAAAGGTTTTAAATGCCAAAGGCGACTTTTTAGCCAACGCTTGTTTGGGCTCCAGAAAAGATTTAAGGAATGCTGTTGAAGCCGCAAGAAAAGCACAATTAGGTTGGGGCAAAAGACCTGCTTTTAATATTTCACAAATTGTTTATCGGTTGGCCGAAATGTTTGAAGCTAGAAAAACGGAGTTTGTAAATATTCTGGAATCTCAAGGTAAATCAGCAAGCCAAGCGAAAGCTGAAATAGAAAATAGTATTGATTTGTTGGTTTACTATGCAGGATGGGCAGATAAATACCAGCAAGTTTTTAGTTCGGTAAATCCCGTATCTGGCAACTTTTTTAATTTTTCTGTTTATGAACCTACTGGTGTTGTTGTTTCAATGGCGAATGAAACTGCATCGTTTTTTGAATTGCTAAAAATTATTATTCCAATTATTATTGGAGGCAATACTACTGTAGTTGTTTTGGATACCAATTTTGCTCCTTCGGCAATTTCATTTGCAGAAGTAATTGCGACATCTGATTTTCCTTCAGGAGTAATAAACATCATTACTGCAAAAACTGAAGAGCTAATTGATCATGCATCAAAACACATGGATGTAAATGCATTTGCTGGTGTTGGATTAAATAAAACTCAGATTGAATTAACTGAAGCGAACGCCTTTAACAACGTAAAAAGAGTAAAAAACTATTCGGTTCAAGATTTAAATGAAGAACCAAACCCATATTTAATTTTAGATTTTCAAGAAGTAAAAACCACTTGGCACCCTATTGATGAGCCTATTGCTGGCGCAAATTCCTATTAATTATGAATAAAGTACAAATAGAAAAGAATATTCTAATAGCAATTAAAGCTGCTTTATTAGGAGGAGAAGATATTTTGGATGTTTATGAAAGCAAGTTTGCAGTTGAACAAAAGGATGATAAAAGCCCTCTTACTTTAGCAGATAAAAAAGCTAACAACACTATTGTTAAGTTTTTAGAGCAAACAGAATTGCCTGTGCTTAGCGAAGAAGGAAAAGAAATTCCTTATGCTGAAAGAAAAAACTGGGAAAATTATTGGGTTGTAGATCCACTTGATGGAACAAAAGAGTTTGTGAAAAGAAATGGCGAGTTTACAGTAAATATTGCCTTGATGGAGGGTGAATATCCAATTGGAGGAGTAATTTTTGTGCCTGTAAAGAACCAATTGTATTTTGGGTATGAAGGAAGTAAAGCTTTTTTTGTGGAGCCTGCAGGAACTACTTACTCTTTAAAGTCAATAAAAGAAAGAGGCGTAAAGCTTCCAATTAAGCAGAAGAGAATAACTTTTAACATCGTTGGAAGTAGATCTCACATGTCTCCCGAAACAGAAACATTTATTGAAGAGCAAAAGAAAAAGCACAAATTAATTGATATTGTATCGATGGGGAGTTCCTTAAAAATTTGTTTGGTGGCCGATGGAACTGCAGATGTTTATCCTCGTTTTGCGCCAACCATGGAATGGGATACAGCAGCAGGGCAAGCTATTGCAGAAGCTGCAGGGAAATCTGTAATTAATTATGAAACTGGAAAAAGATTGAATTACAACAAAGAAAACTTGTTAAACTCCTGGTTTTTGGTGGGCCCTAAAGTTTAGTTGGTAACCAAGCGATAGATTCCATTGGAAAAATGAAAAGCTTTGTTTTGCCCTATCCACTTCAAATCTAGTAGTTCTAATATCAGGCATATTTATGTAGCCAGTTTTTGCTTCTGTGATGATAAAAAAGTGATTTTTCCAAATAGCCTGAAAACCCTGTAAAATTCCAATGCCAAATCCAGCCAAATGAAATTCATCATTGCGCTGAAAACCAGCAAACCTCACATTGGTTTTGGGTAACATAGGTCCTGTACCAACGCCTGTAACTGAGTTTAGCTTAAAGTTTTTTGATTGGTTATTGAAAAAAGATAATAGGTTATATCTATACCGCAATTCAATATTGATGTAGTTTAACCCATCAGTGTGCTCATAATTCATAAAGGCATCGGTAAACCTTATTTCATCTCCTTTTGTGTAAGTTCCATTAAATTCAGGGTGAACATCTTCAATAAAACCTTCAATAGGAATATATTGGTTTTGTTGAACTACATACTTCATGTGGTCATCGCAAATTGAAATATCAAAATGCTCGTTTATTATGTAGCCTAATCTAAAATTATATTGAGGTATAGTAATCAACAATGGATTAAAATATGGACTTAATCCAAAAGGGGTAGGTCTATCATAAGCTTTAACATCGCTAAGGGTAAAATCATAAGTTTCACCTTTAAAGGCAATATCAGATTTTGTGTACCAAGCTCTATTCCATCCCCAATAGGCATAAATTCCTTTTCCGCTCAATTGTTTTTCTTGAGCGAAAGCTTGAAAAGCAAATCCTAAAAAAAGAATAATGGTAAAAAGTTTAATCACGGCAGGCAAATAAAAACCATAAAATCTAATTTTTTATACAATAACCATAAAACTATATTTGCCTAACTAATTTGAATAATGGGTAAAAAAGCATTAATTACAGGTATTACTGGCCAAGACGGCGCATACTTGGCAGAATTGTTACTTGATAAAGGTTACGAAGTACACGGAATAAAAAGAAGAAGCTCTCTTTTTAATACTGATAGAATAGACCATTTGTATCATGATAGACATGAAAATGATGTAAAACTGTTTTTGCATTATGGTGATTTAACTGACTCTACCAACTTAATTAGAATAATTCAAGAAACTCAACCCGACGAAATTTATAACCTTGCAGCACAAAGTCATGTAAAAGTTTCGTTTGAAGCAGCTGAATATACAGCCAACTCTGATGCTTTAGGAACTTTAAGAATGCTTGAAGCTATTAGAATTTTGGGCATGGAAAAAAAAACCAAATTTTACCAAGCTTCAACTTCAGAGCTATACGGAAAAGTGCAAGAAATACCTCAGAATGAGGAAACTCCTTTTTATCCAAGAAGCCCATATGGTGTTGCTAAACTATATGGTTTTTGGATTGTGAAAAACTACCGAGAAGCATATAACATGTTTGCCTGCAATGGTATTTTATTTAACCATGAAAGTCCGTTAAGAGGAGAAACCTTTGTTACAAGAAAAATTACCAGAGCCGCAGCAAGAATAAAATTGGGCTTGCAAGAAAAACTGTTTTTAGGAAACCTCAACGCCAAACGCGATTGGGGGCATGCTAAAGATTATGTAGAGGGAATGTGGCTTATGTTACAGCAAGATGTAGCCGAAGATTTTGTTTTGGCAACCGGTAAAACTTATCCCGTTAGAGATTTTGTTACTTGGTCTTTCGAAGAAGCTGGAATTAACCTTAGATGGGAAGGCGAAAATGAAAACGAAAAGGGAATTAACATTGCTACAAACCAAGTTTTAGTTGAAGTTGACCCAACTTATTATAGACCAACAGAAGTAGATTTATTGGTTGGAGATGCCTCAAAAGCAAAAGAAAAATTAGGCTGGGAACCCAAAGTAGATGTTAGGTCACTTTGCAAAGAAATGGTAAAAGCAGACATGGAGCTATTCATGCGCGATAAGTATTTAATTGAAGGCGGGCACTCTGTATTAAGATATAATGAGTAATGGAGAAAAGCGCTAAAATTTACATTGCAGGTCATAGAGGTATGGTTGGTTCGGCCATAAAAAGAGCACTAGAAAAAAAAGGTTTTTCGAATTTTATTTGCAAAACATCAAAAGAGCTAGACCTTAAAAACCAAGAAGCATTAAACAAATTTTTTGATGCCGAAGAACCAGATTATGTTTTTGTTGCCGCTGCAAAAGTTGGAGGTATTTTAGCCAACAATACTTATCGTGCCGATTTTTTGTACGATAATTTAATGATTGAAGCCAATATTATTCAAGCTGCTTATCAATTTAAAGTAAAAAAAATGTTGTTTTTGGGCTCTAGTTGTATTTACCCAAAACTAGCCCCACAACCACTTAAAGAAGAGTATTTGCTAACAGGCTTGTTAGAACCTACCAACGAGCCTTATGCAATTGCAAAAATTGCTGGTATAAAAATGGCCGATGCATTCCGAGATCAGTATGGTTGCAATTTTATTTCGGCTATGCCAACCAATTTGTATGGCCCAAACGATAACTACGATTTAAACAACTCTCATGTGTTGCCGGCGCTTCTCAGAAAATTTCATCACGCCAAGGTAAACAACCAAACAGAGGTTGAGATTTGGGGCACAGGCTCACCATTGCGTGAGTTTTTACACGTTGATGATTTAGCAGATGCATGTCTTTTTTTAATGGAAAACTTCAACGAAAAAGGTTTTGTAAATGTTGGTTATGGCGAAGACATCTCTATAAAAGATCTTGCCTACTTAATTAAAGAGGTAGTTGGTTTTGAAGGCGAATTGGTCTTTGATGAATCAAAACCTGATGGTACTCCTCGCAAATTGATGGATAACTCAAAGATTAATAACATGGGTTGGTCGCCAAAAATTTCTCTAAAAGAAGGAGTTAGTATGGTTTATGATGATGTGAAAAATCAACCTTTTTTTAATTAATTATGACAAGGGCTTGGTTTGCTAGCCTTTTATTTTTGGGTTTTGGGAATGAGTTATTTGCCCAAAATATTTTTATGCCAATAAATAGGTGGCAGAATTTAAAAGTTACACAGCATCTTCTTGAATCAGATAGTTTAATTCATTCTGAAATACAGCCGTATACAACTTTTACCACCCAAATAGATAGAGAAAAGTACAAACAAATATTGAGGGTAAAGCCACGCAGAACTTGGATAGGTAGAAAATTAAAATCAGAAAACCTAGTAGAATTTAAAAACGAAGAATTCTTTTTAACTTTTGATCTTTTGGGAGATTTGCAAGCAGGGCAAGATGACTTTACAACAGAAAACACTTTTCAAAACACGCGATTAGCAGTTTTTAATGGAGAAATAAATAGTAAAGTTTCCTTTTTTACTTCATTTTATGAGAATCAAGGAGTTTTTCCAAACTTCGTTTCTAGCTATATAAAAACATATAATGTAGTTCCTGGAAATGGCAGAGTAAAGAGTTTTGGAGTTTCTGGTTTTGATTATGCAATGGCTTCGGCTATGGTAAATTTCAATATTAATAGTTGGTTTAATTTTCAATTTGGCCATCACAAAAACTTTATTGGCGATGGATATCGATCTATTTTACTTTCAGATAACGCGTTTAATTATCCACACTTAAAATTAATTTTTAAAAGCCCAGATAAAAAGTGGGTATACCAAAATATTTACGCGGCATTAATAAATTTAAATCGATTACCAGCTACAACTTCCTCCGAACCTCAGTTCGAAAGAAAAGCTGCCACATTTCATTACCTTAGCTATAAACCCAATAAATTTTTCACTTTGGGGCTTTTTGAAGGCAATGTTTGGCAAAGAAGAACTGCAACTGAAACCTTGCCTATAAATTACAATTTCTTTAATCCTATAATATTTTTTAATTCAGCGGCAACTGGTTTTAATAAACACCAAACTAATAATAATTTAGGTGTTAACTTTTCTATTAATCCAGTAAAAAACCTCCAAGTTTATGGGCAATGTTTGGTTGGAGGTTTTTCGAATTTCACCAAAGGTTTTCAGCTAGGAGCAAAGCTTAACAAGCAATTAATTATTGGAGATGTTAGTTTTTTGGCTGAAATAAATCAAACTGATCCGAATTTGTATAATTCCGCTAAAGGGTTAAGCTACCAACATTACAATCAACCACTTGCTTTTGTCCCTATTATATCAAATAATGAGATAAATTTTTTGTTTGATTATAATGTTAAAGACTTTTTTATTGCTACCCAATATTCAGTTGGTTCTAATAGAGATTTCTCAGTAAAAACACGCGAATTTGTAAAAGGAGAAGTGGGGTATTTGTTGAATCCATTAAATGGATTAAAAATTAGCGTTTCTTATACGGGAAGAACTGTTTTTGATTCAACTAAAGATTCATTTGGAGATGCTAATTGGTTTGCCCTAAATTTTAGTAGCTCTTTAAATAGGGCCTTCTTCGATTTTTGATACTTTTGACAAACCCTAAAATCACCTATGATTTCAATTTTACTAGGTTTTATTACTGCATTTGTAATTGTTTTTGTTTCTGCACCAGCTTTAATTAGAGTCGCTAGGTTAAAAGGTTTGGTAGATTATCCTGATGATGATAGGAAAATTCACAAAAGACTTATACCCACTATTGGCGGAGTAATAATTTTTGCAGGAACCATGATAGCTTATTTACTTTGGTATCCTTTTTATCAGGTTGGAGATTTCAAATACATAGCAGCAGCTATCATGATATTATTTTTTATTGGAATTAAAGATGATTTGGTTGGCACAGCGCCTGTAAAAAAACTCATTGGCCATATTGCAGTTGCCTTTATTTTGGTAATAATTGCAGGAATAAAAATTACCAATATGTATGGTATTTTCGGGATAAATGAAATTCCAGATTGGGCAAGTATTCTTCTCTCTCTCTTTACTTATACCGTTGTTGTAAATGCTTTTAATTTAATTGATGGAGTTGATGGCTTGGCGGCAGGAGTAGGATTTATTGCTTGTACCTCTTTTGGCTTGTGGTTTTATTTTGCGGGAGCTACTGATAATTCCATTTTGGCTTTTTCTTTAGCAGGTGCCTTGTTAGGGTTTTTAATTTTCAATTTTGAGCCTGCTAGAGTTTTTATGGGCGATTCAGGCTCATTAACAATTGGGTTAATTGTATCTGTGTTATCCATTAAATTAATTGAATATCCAACAGGGCAAATCCCGTCAAGCATGGTATATGTCTCAAAACCTGTTTTTGCAATGGCTGTTTTGGCTTATCCACTCATAGATACTTTAAGAGTTTTTGTTATTAGAACTTTTCAAGGAAACTCTCCTTTTTCTGCAGATAGGAATCATCTACACCATAAATTAATAGACTTTGGATTGTCTCATTCAAAATCTGTATTAATCGTGTACACATTTAGTATTTTAATGGTATTGATGGCTACTTTTATTAAAATAGAAACCAATTTACTTTTTGCCTTACTATCTTTTTTGGTGGTTTTATTTTCTCAAATTCCTTTAATAATTGAGAAACTTGCCAAGAAAAAATCAGCCTAATATGAAAAGGCTTCTATTAGTCTTATCTGTTATTATTTCGATAAATACTTTAGGTCAAATACCTATTACAAATAGGCAATGGCTTAATTACCAATTGTTAAACGATACTTCAAATAACTTTCAAGCTTTTGATTTAAGAGGGTTTAACTTTAACAAAAACAAAACACTAGGGCCCGAAGGTCTTATTTCTAAAAGGAGTAAGGAGAAATCTATACAAATTTTACCCATTTTAAATTTAGGGATTGGCAACGAAACTTTTGCTTCAGGAGCAGGAGCTGCAGTAGCTTTTATATCAAAGAAATTTAATGGCTTTATAGCCCCAAGTATTGGAGTAGAAAAGTTATCATATTTGGACTTAAAGTCTACGCTCGAAACACATAATATAAGAGGGAAGGGTTATGCTGAGCGATTAAATGGCCCAACATTCTTAAATGCTGAAATACCTTTTAGTTTAGCCTACAACCCAAGCAAGTTTTTTACTCTTATGATAGGAAATGGAAGGCATCATATAGGAGCCGGAAGTTCAAGCGTAATATTAAGTGATTATTCAAGAAACCATCCTTATGCAGCAATTCAAACTAAAGTTTGGAAATTGAGATATACCAACCTTTTTTCAGGGTACTACCAAGAAAATAATACAACTCAATTATTTTACAATCCCAATAAATTTAGCACAACTCATTACCTAGAAATTATTGCAAGTAAAAAGTTTACTTTAGGTCTATTTGAAACAGTAATTTTTAAATCAAAAGATACTTTGGTAACGCGAAGTTTTGATATCAATTACTTGAATCCTATTATTTTTTATAGGCCTGTTGAATATTCTACAGGTAGTTCAGACAATGTTTTGATGGCCTTAAACATGACTTACAATCCATTTGAAAAGTTTCAAATTTTTGGTCAATTTTTAATTGATGAGTTTTTATTTGCTTATTTAGGAGCCGATATTCAACACTTTATAAATCCATCTAAACCAACTGCAGATCCTTGGGGTTGGTGGGCAAATAAGCATGCAGGCTTGCTCGGTTTTAAATGGAAGGAGCCTTTTTCGATACCAGGCGTTCTGCTCCATACTGAAGTTTCTTATGCTCGGCCATACATCTTTACACACCTAAATAGCAAAGAAAACTATGGAAATAACAATCTTCCTTTAAGTCATCATTTAGGGGCAAATTTTGACCAATGGTTAACCTATTTAACTTATGCTAAAAATAATTTAATGGTCGAATTATCTTACCGCTATTGGCAACAAGGGCTGGATGAGTTTTCAAACCAAAATTGGGGAAGCAACATAAACCTCTCATATAATACAAGACAAAGCGAGTTTGGTAATTATCTACTTCAGGGATATTTATCTACTTATCAAAAAATTTCATTTTCTGCAAATTACCTTGTTATTCCTCAGGTAAACATGTCGGTTTTTTTGAATGCATCCTATATTCAACAAAACTTACCTAATAATTTCACCTACCGAGAACCTCTACTTAATTTCGGAATAAAAACAAATCTCTTTAACAATTATACTGAAATTTAGTGCCAACTATCACTTTGAAGATGCTTAAACAATTGGTATCTTTGCACGTTCATTTTTGAAACAATTTTCATTGGATAAATACAACATTGTAGAAGTTAGTTCCTCTCAAATTTTGAAAGAAAAAATTCAAGATTTAGCCCTACTTTTAAAACTTCGCTTGTCTTTTTTGGTAGTAATTTCAGCTGTTTTAACCTACTTGTTTGCAGCAGAAAGTTTTAGTTGGATAAAGTTTATGGCACTTGTAGTTGGCGGCTTTTTGGTTACCGGCGCTTCAAATGGATTAAATCAATGGTTGGAGAAAGACTTAGATAGGTTAATGGAAAGAACCAAAAACCGGCCTATTGCAGCCGAAAGAATGTCGAAAAAAGAAGGCTTTTGGATTTCGGTATTTATAGGGGTTTTAGGTTTAGCTACTTTGTTTTTTTTCCTAAACCCTTTAAGTGGAATTTTGGGCACACTAGCCTTATTTACTTATGTAGCAATTTATACCCCCTTAAAAAGAATTACTCCATTTGCAGTTTTTGTTGGAGCTTTTCCTGGGGCTATTCCACCCATGTTGGGTTACGTAGCAGAAACAGGAAGCTTTGGTTTAATACCAGGTTTGTTTTTTGCTGTGCAGTTTATTTGGCAGTTTCCTCATTTTTGGGCCATTGCCTGGAAAATTGATGACGATTATGCCAAAGCAGGATTTTCTTTATTGCCTAGCAAAGGCAGAAAGGACAAAACATCAGGTTTTTTAATTTTTGTCTACGCCTTGTTTTTAATTCCAGTAAGTTTAACTCCATATTGGTTTAACATTACAGGAACAATTTCTGCCATTGCAGCGTTAGTATTAGGATTGTGGTTTGCATGGTATGCTTTAAAACTATATTTAAAATTAGAAGACAAAGCAGCATCAAGGTTGATGTTCGCGTCGTTTTTTTACCTGCCAATTATGCAATTGATTTATTTACTCAATAAAATTTAAAAATGCAAACAGTAGATTTAAAGGCAGAATTAAAACAAGCAAGAGCAAAAGCGGCCAAGCCAATGCTTTGGATTGGTATCGTAACCATTATTATGCTTTTTGCGGGTTTAACATCTGCTTATATAGTTAGACAAGCCGAAGGAAATTGGCTTCAGTTTAACCTTCCGTTACAATTTTATATATCAACAGCCTTTATTTTGCTAAGCAGCGCTACAATGATTTGGGCTTTGAATAGTGTTAAGCAAAACAATTTAGTTAACCTTCAACGAGGATTATTGCTTACTTTACTTTTCGGCGTTGGTTTCGCTTGGTCTCAATTTGCAGCTTGGGGAGATTTAGTTGATACAGGTATTTTTTTTACCGGAGCTAAAAGCAATGCAGCAGGTAGTTATTTATATGTAATTTCTGGAGTTCACTTGGCGCATTTGGCGGCAGGTTTATTGGCTCTTTTATTTTCTTTTATCCAAGCTTACAGAGGCAAATATTCAGCTAAAAACAAACTAGGTGTTGAACTAGTTGCAACTTATTGGCACTTTTTGGATATTTTATGGCTCTATTTGTTGCTGTTTTTACTTTTTATTCGTTAAAATTGCACCAACAAAAAAATCATTCTAAATGTCTGGTGAAGCTATAAAAGCAATAGATACAAATGTACTATGGGGAGGCGGAAGGTCTCCATTTAGTGTAAGTTACGGTAAAATGATGATGTGGTTCTTCCTCATCTCAGATGCATTAACCTTTGGAGGTTTATTAGCCTCGTTAGGTTTTATGAGACACAAATTTGCCGATACTTGGCCAGTTTCAGAAGAAATATTCTTTCACTTTCCTTTTACTCATGCTCATTTGCCTTTAATGTATGTGGCCCTAATGACTTTCATACTTATTGTAAGTTCTGTAACAATGGTTTTGGCTGTTGAGGCAGGTCATAGAATGGATAAAAAGAATGTAATACTTTGGTTATCTTTAACTGTAGTTGGAGGTATTTTCTTCTTAGCATCTCAGGCTTGGGAGTGGAGTTCATACATTGCTGGTCCTGATGGATTAATTTCAACTTGGGCAGACAACGCTACTTTAGCACAAAATCCTTATCCCGCAGCAAATGGAGGTCCGGGTGCTGTTCATTACACCCAATTTTTCTTTTTTGTAACAGGCTTTCACGGAACCCACGTGTTTAGTGGAGTTGTTTTAAACTTTATTATTCTTTTAGGAGTAATCAATGGAAAATATGAAAAAACTGGCCATTACGAAATGGTTGAAAAAGTTGGCCTGTATTGGCACTTTATTGATTTAGTTTGGGTGTTTGTTTTTACTTTTTACTACTTACTTTAATCCCTTTTTAAAATGAAAAGAGACGATATTATTGAATACTCATTAGATTCTCATCACTCTGCAGAGGAGGGAAAAGCTATAAGAAAGAAAATTTGGTTCGTTACTGCACTATTAACAATTATTACTGCAGCCGAGGTACTTTTAGGAGTATTTTGGAATTCAATTGGTTTCCCTTGGAGTGTAGTAAAAATTTCATTTATTCTTCTAACAATAGTTAAAGCAGGATACATTGTTATGGTTTTCATGCACCTCGGTGATGAGAGAAAAGCATTACGTTTGGTTATTTTAGCACCTTATGCACTTTTCATTATGTATTTGTTGTTTATCTTATTAAACGACGCTTCGGTACTTTACAATGTAAGGCAAGCACTTGGTTTATAAATTATGCAAAACACCACAGTAAGAAAGTGGGTTATCCTTTTTCTTATTCTACTTTTTCCATCTTTATTATACGTTTTCCTTTCAACTGGAAAACACCAAATAATTAGGCTGCCTCACTTTGGCCCAAAAGAATTTATTGCAGAGCCTGGAAAGAAGAGAGTAGATACTACTTATTATAGTATTCCTAGTTTCGTTTTAATTGATCAAAATCAAACAGAAGTTTCTTTATCTACAATAGATAAAAACACCAAGGTATTCTCTTTTATTTGTATCGATTGTGAAAATTCTCCATCAAAAAGAATATTGGCAGAACTAGCCCAATTGCAGCTTCAATTTGAAAAAAGAACAGATTTAAAGTTTATTTCTTTAGTAGTTGATGCGGAAAATGTTGATTCGTTAAAATACCAAAACTTTATCCAAGAAAGTAATCCAAGTGCTTCACTTTGGAAAATATGCAAGACCGAAAATCAATTGGCGAAAAACTTTGCCACTAATTCGTTGCTAATAGAAGATTATTCTGAGAACAAAGGTTCTAGTTTCTTTGTTATTATTGATAGAAATAATCACATTAGGGGATATTATAATGGAGCTGAATATCTTGAAGTAAAGGAAATGATTGATGCTATCAAAGTATTAAAAGCCGAAGAATTTATCCCTAAGAAAAATTCTTAATGCATGGATGGAGTAATTGTACGGAAAGAAAATAAAGCAATAATTTACAGTATTTATGCTTTTACAGCAGTTGTTTTTGGTTTGGTAATTATTTTACATGAATTACCATCGCCTGGAAATGCGCCATCTTTTATTGGAATTTTTCCAATGCTAAATGCAATTATTAATGGTTCATGTTTTTTAGTGTTAATTACCTCGTTAATTGCAATAAAAAACAAAAAAGTTAAGCTTCATCAATACCTAAATACCTCTGCAATGCTATTGTCAGTTTTGTTTTTGTTATCATATGTGTTTTATCATTTGTTTGCCGATGAAACTAAATATGGTGGTGATTTCTTAGGTATTTATTATTTCATATTAGTAACACATATTATTCTTGCGGGAGTTTCATTGCCATTTATTTTATTGGCTTATTACAGAGGTTTTATTGGAGATATCGCTAAACACAGAAAAATGGTAAAATTTGTTTATCCCATTTGGTTGTATGTTACCTTTACTGGTGTTTTAGTGTTTTTGTTTTTAGCACCATACTACAATTAAATGAATAAAAAAATTGCACTTACCTCTCTTTTCATTCTGCTTTTAGCTCCTGATATTTTTGCCCAATGTTCTATGTGTAGATTTGCTGCTGAGTCTTCATATGCAGGCGGTTCTGATATAGGTAAAGGTTTAAACAATGGTATTTTATATATCATGGGATTACCATATTTAATTCTTTTGGTTTTAGGTGTTTTACTATTCAGAAAACCTATAAAAGAGAAATTAGTCTCTTTTAATTAAGGTAAACAACGTAGTTAAACCTAAAATAATCACTGTATTTTCTTATTTATTAATGTAATTTGAAATTGAATTCAATTTACAATTCCTAATTTAGCTTACCTCAAAGCCACGATTTTGAGAACAAATACAGTAAAACTCCAATTTGTTGTTGCTATTTTTTTAGCAATAGCAACAACTTCCTTTTCTCAAATCAATTACAAAAGCCACTATGCCATTGGTGGTTTTTTAGCCGACCAAACCCACGATATTGCCTACGATGGCAACGATAATATAATATCAGATGGATTTTGTCAGGGATTAGGTACAAATGCTCATGCAGTAACTGATACAAACTCTACAGCAACAACTTTTAAAAATTACGGGGCAAAAGACAGGTTTGTAGTAAAGTTTAATTCAAATGGTTCCTTAGCTTGGGCATTGGCTATTGGAAGTTCAGTAACAACAACAAATGAAGAGGCTTTAGCTGATGAAACAGATGATACAGGCAATGTTTTTATTGGGGGCTTTTTTAGTACCCATTTTTGGCGAAGTTCCCATATTCCAATTGTTGATGAATATTACTTTGGCTATAAGTCTAAATCCTGTTGAATATTGGGTAAGAGGAGCTCTACAAAAGAAAAACCCGGAAAATTGCAAAACAGAATAAATCTATTCCTACATTCGCATTGCTTATCAAGAAAGGTGGAGGGATTGGCCCTTTGAAACCTTGGCAACCTCCAACATTTGGAAAGGTGCCAATTCCAATTCCGATTTGTCGGGAAGAGATAAGTGGAAGAGCCCAGCTCAACCATTTTACCCTCATTTTCTTGATAGCTGATTTATCAAACTTCGATTTGAAAACAAGAAAATGAAAAAAAAAGAACAATTACAAGAAATTTTAAAAAAGCGAGTTTTAATTCTGGATGGTGCCATGGGAACCATGATTCAGCGTCACAAGCTTGAAGAAGAAGATTTTAGGGATCAACCAAAATTGAAAAATCATCCAAAATCTCTTAAAGGAAATAACGATTTGCTTTCTATTACCCGGCCTGAAATCATTAAAGATATTCATAGAAAATACTTTGAGGCAGGTGCTGATTTGGCCGAAACAAACACCTTTAGTTCAACCACCATTGCTCAAGCAGATTATGGATTAGAAGATTGGGTTTATGAACTCAATTATCAATCAGCCAAACTTGCCAAAGAAGCTGCCGAAGAATTTTCAACTCCAGAAAAACCAAGATTTGTAGTTGGCTCAATCGGACCAACCAACAGAACTGCTTCTCTTTCGCCAGATGTAAATAATCCTGCTTTTAGGGCTGTTACTTTTGATGAATTACGCATTGCCTACAAGCAACAAGCCGAAGCATTGATAGATGGAGGTGCAGATATTTTAATGGTTGAAACTGTATTTGATACTTTAAATGCCAAAGCAGCACTTTTTGCCATTCAACAAGCCTACGAAGAAAAAGGAGTTGAACTACCCATTATGGTATCTGGCACTATTACAGATGCCTCTGGTAGAACTTTAAGCGGACAAACACCTGAAGCATTTTTAGTTTCCATAAGTCACATGCCTTTGTTAAGTGTTGGATTCAACTGTGCTTTAGGTCCTGTTCAACTTAAACCCCATTTGCAAGCAATCAATGGAAAATCAAACTTTTTTGTAAGTGCTCACCCAAACGCTGGTTTACCCAACGAATTTGGCGAATACGATTTAGACCCAGTTACCATGGCCCAACAAGTAAAACCATATATCGATGATGGATTGGTAAATATTCTTGGCGGCTGCTGCGGAACAACGCCGGAGCATATTAGGGAGATGGCGAAGTTGTTAAAAGCCTAAAGTTTTAGTTGGAAGTTTTGAATAAAGGAGAAAATATTAATTAAATAATGAAATTTAAGCGTTTGGCAGTTAGCAATTGGCTTTTGGCAAAAGAACGATAATCAATTATAATGAGAAAATACAAAGAATTTCAAATTTGGTTAAAAGCTAAAGAGATTGGTAAAAAAACCATTGAGCTTTCTGATAAAATGGAGAAGCCTTATTTTTATGTTTTTGGACAACATATATGTAAAACCGCATTTTCAATTATTTCCAATATTGCTGAAGGAGCATCTAGGTCAAGTGAAAAAGATTTCAAAAGATTTTTAGAAATTTCTCTAGGCTCTGCATATGAACTCGAATCACAATTAATTCTGCTTTCTGAAGCTGGAAAACTTCCCGCAAAGAAAGTTTCTGAACTTCTTCAAATTCTTGTAGAAGAAGAAAAACAAATATCAAGTTTCATCAATAAACTTAAATAAGCCAATGGCTAAAAGCTATAAGCCAAAAGCCATCAACCAACTGCTCAAAAAATGAAAAAAATAAATCAACTCCCTACTCCTCACTCCTCACTCAAACTCTCCGGTCTCGAACCTCTAGAATTTACCGTCGATTCTAACTTCATCAACGTAGGCGAAAGAACCAATGTAACAGGTTCGCGTAAGTTTTTGCGATTGATCA
>JABAYK010000107.1:4768-23783 GCA_018609045.1 Flavobacteriales bacterium | reverse complement strand
CCACTTTCTTCTTGCATTTCTAAATCTTTCTTCAACTCTTCTTGAATTTTTGAAGCTTCGGTGTTTTCATCATTTCCTCCACACGCTACTAAAAACAGAGTTAAAATAAATGTTAGCAAACTCAAATTTTTCATAAATAATTTTTTATTGGGCACGAATATAAATAATTTAATTAGCGCGTTATTGATTTAAACATTGCGGTAACCTGTTGTTAAAATTACGCAACCTTTTTCCATAATTTCATCCTTGGCTTCAACTGGTGGTACTATATAGTTAATATACAATCTATTTAACCCATCAGCAATACTTGGCTCGTACTGAAAATGCTTAGCCGAAGATTCATATAATTTTTTTCTACTGTCATCTTTCATGGTTTTATCGTAAACCTCAACCTTAATATCAGGGTTTAATCCTTCTAAATTAAAAACAAACCTGTACTCAGTGTCGTAATATAATGGCATAGCAACCTCTAAAACTTGATCGTAAGGTTTTGAAATTACATGAGTTGTTTTTACGCCACTATATCTGAAAGGATTTAAATCAGCTTTGCATTTCTCAACAGATTCGTCTCTTTTACAAGTATCGTTTACATTACTTTCCTCTTTTTTACCTCCTTTTAAAGATAAGATTGATAAAACCAATGTTAATCCTAAAAAGTAATATCCTATTTTTTTCATACTAGTTTGATTTGATAAAGTACTAAAGTAATTGTTTTCGGCAAAAAAAAAGCAACTTCTAAAAATAGAGCACATAAAAAGTAATAAATCTTAAATAAAACTTATGTTTTGTATTTTAAAAGTTTGTCTATTTTTGAATTCGACCGCTAAATTAA
Source organism: Flavobacteriales bacterium (assembly GCA_018609045.1). Classification (GTDB taxonomy): domain Bacteria; phylum Bacteroidota; class Bacteroidia; order Flavobacteriales_G; family Salibacteraceae; genus JAAZVO01. The sequence goes on along the minus strand of JABAYK010000107.1, from coordinate 22,951 downwards.
AATTATGAGTGTATTAGATTTGATTGCCTTGCTGGTAACTTTAGCAGCAGTATTTACTTTTATTAATATTCATTACCTAAAATTATCAGCCACCATTGGCTTGATGCTTTTGGCATTGATAATGTCTATTACTATTTTAGGAGTTGGAACTTTTGTTCCTGAAGTTAAAAATCTCGCAAGAAATATTCTTGCAGGGATAGATTTTAAGGAGGTTTTACTGAACATCATGCTTAGTTTTCTGCTTTTTGCAGGCGCGTTGCATGTTGATATTCAAAAATTAAAAGAGGAAGGCCTTCCTGTCGGTATTTTGGCGTTTGGGGCAACTTTACTCTCTACATTTCTTGTAGGTGCTATTACTTTTTATTTATTTCCCCTTTTAGGATTTGAAATAGACTTTATTTATTGTCTTCTTTTTGGTGCCTTAATTTCACCAACAGATCCTATTGCTGTGTTGGCTATTTTAAAAACAACTAATATTTCAAAAAACCTTTCCATCAAAATTGAAGGTGAATCTCTTTTTAATGATGGTATTGGTGTTGTTGTATTCTTAACCATATTGGCAATTGCTACGGGAGGAAGTGGTGAGGAAATTTCAGCCGCCAAAGTTGGATTGTTATTCGGGCAAGAAGTAATTGGAGGAATTGCTTTAGGATTAGGTTTAGGTTTCTTAGGATATTACCTATTGGTTATTATTGATAATGAGCATACAGAGCTTGAAGTTTTGGTTTCACTTGCCCTTGTATTAGTTGGAAGCCAAGTAGCTTTGGCTTATCACATTTCTGGGCCTCTTGCAATGGTGGTAATGGGATTAATTATTGGACAAGGAAATAGCTCTGAAACAGAAGAAGGTATTGCCGGTGATTATGTTATTACGTTTTGGACCTTGATTGATGAAGCTTTAAATGCTATATTATTCATATTAATCGGTTTACAAATGCTTGTTTTAGCTGATGCATTTATCGAAAGACCAACCCTAATTGTTGCAGGGTTGCTAACAATTCCTGCTGTCCTTTTATGCAGATTTATAGGAGTTTCTATTCCAATTACCTTAATGAAGTTCTTTAGAAGTTTTGAAAAAGGAACTATCAAAATTTTAACTTGGGGTGGATTAAGAGGAGGAATTTCAGTTGCATTAGCACTTTCGCTTACTGCACCAGAGTTTGGAATTGACCCAGGAATTACCAACCTAATTATTGCTTGTACTTATGCATGTGTTTTATTCTCTGTATTAGTTCAAGGTATGACAATCAAAAACTTAATTAAATAGAAAAAATTAGTTTTTAAATAAATTGCTAAATGTTGAAATAGGAGGTTTTTACCTCCTATTTTTGCATAAACGCAATCCATTTGGCAAAAATAATTCCCTTTAAAGCTGTACTTCCCACAAGAGATAAAGTACACCTAGTAGCATCGAGGTCTTATATCAATTACACAAAACCTCATTTAAAAGGAAAACTAGAATCTAACCCATTTAGTTTTCTGCATATTATTAACCCTGATTTTTACATTCCAAAAAAAGTAACTAGCCATAATATTAAATATGATATGGTTAAAGAAAAATACCTAGACTTTTTAAATAGAGGGTATTTTTACAAAAAAGAGGAAATTGGTTTTTATCTTTATAGGCAAATAAAAAACGGAAAATCTTATACTGGAATAATAGCTGGTGCTTCAGTTAATGATTATTTATCTGGCAAAATAAAAATACACGAGCACACCTTAACCAAAAGAGAAAAGTTGTTTGAAGCTTACCTTGAACATACGGGATTTAATGCCGAGCCAGTATTGATGACCCATCCGCATAGCGATAAATTAATTTCTATAAAGGAAAAAATTACTGAATCTCGGCCTGAATTTGATTTTTCTACCACAGATTATGTTCAGCATCAATTTTGGATAATTGATAAACCACAAGATATTAAAGCGATTACCAAAGAATTTTTAAAGTTTAATTCTTTATATATTGCTGACGGTCATCATAGAAGCGCGTCTTCTGTCCTGCTAGCAAAAGATTATGGCGAATTGCAAAACGACTCTTTAGGCATCAATTTTTTCATGTCTCTATTTATAGATGAAGATGAGTTAAACATTTTACCTTTTAATAGACTTTTATCATCGATAAAGCCATTTTCTGAATATGAGTTTATTGAAAAAGTAAAAGAGCAGTTTAATGAAGTAATTGCCATTGAAGGAGAATTTATTGGGCCAACAAAGCATCATGAAATTGGGATGTACATTAATAATAATTGGTTTTTATTGAAAAGTAAAATTTCTGAAGAAGCAGAAAAGCATCCAACAAAAAGATTAGATCCGCAAATTTTAAGTGATAAAGTATTTGAAAATATTTTAGGAATAATTGATATTAAAAAAGACAAAAGAGTAAGGTTTGTTAGTGGTACCGATGGTGTAAAATCTATTGAAAAACAAGTTAATAAAGGTTTAGCCAAAGTAGGTTTTGCCTTGCATGGCTTAAACATTAAGGATGTTAAGCTTGTTGCAGATGCAAACATGGTTATGCCACCTAAATCAACCTGGATTGAGCCAAAACTTCGCTCTGGATTGGTGATTTATGAATTTTAAAAAATGATAAAAGAAAATATTCAAGCACTATTAGAAGAAATCCCTGAAAATGTTCAGTTGGTAGCAGTAAGTAAAACCAAGCCTAACCAAGATATCTTGGAGGCATTAACTGCAAATCAACTTCACTTTGGCGAGAATAAAGTTCAAGAGCTTGAGCAAAAATTCAAAGATCTTTCTAAAGAAATAAAATGGCATATGATAGGCCATTTACAAACAAATAAAGTAAAATATATTGTTGATTTTGTTCATTTGATTCATGGTGTTGATAAGCCCAAGCTTTTAAAAGAAATAAACAAAAGGGCAGAAAATATTAAAAAAAAGGTTGATGTTTTGCTGCAAATCCATATAGCCAAGGAAGAAACAAAATTTGGTTTTTCTGAAGAAGAAATCCATGAATTTTTATTAGAAGATTTTCATAAAACTTACCCTTGGATAAATCTTAAAGGTTTGATGGGAATGGCAACTTACACCGAAAACCAAAAACAGGTAGCAAAAGAGTTTAACTTATTGCGAAAAATATTTGACCAATACAACAACAAAATTGAAGGTTTTGATATCCTATCGATGGGAATGACAAACGATTATAAAATAGCAATAAATGAAGGAAGTACAATGATTAGAGTTGGATCTGGAATTTTTGGCGAAAGAAATTATAACAATGGCAACTAAAAAGAAAATTGAGAATTGGCAAAAAGGCCTAAAAGCAACCAAAGTTGATGATGTTTTAATCACCTTAAAAGATATTGGGGAGCATGGTTCTGAAGAAATTATTCCAGAAATTATAGAGCTTGCTGTAAATGCAAAATCTGTTCAGGTTAAAAGAGAATGCAATTTAATGCTAAAGAACATAAAAATTAATGGCGCTGAGCCACACTTTTTTAATGCTTTTAAGAACAAAAATTACCAAAATAACTTAGAAGCACTATTGTCTGCATTTTGGCACTCAAATCTAGATGCTTCAGGTAACCTTCAAACACTAATAGATTTAGCTTTAAAAGCTGACGACTATATGATTGGTTTTGAATGCTTGACAATAATTGAGAATAACAAAACTCAATTTAAAGAAGAGGAGTTAATTGAAGCAATCAAGAATATTCAGATGTACTTAGAAATGGGACACCCTCAACTTGAGTTGCTGCAAAACATCAAAGAAACTTTATCTGACTTATTAACTGATCGTTAAAAAGCAATTGATAAAGAAGTAGCTATAAGAGTCCCATTTTTTGATGGATTTAATGGGTTAGATGTATAAAGAATAGCATCTAAGCTATTATATGATTTTCCTTCAAATCGCCACATTACATTTTCTTTCACATTCCAATCGAAGTTAACAGAACCACTTGTAACTTGGAAACCGTTTGGAGTTCCAGTCGAATTAATTACTCCAGTTGGATCATTGTAGTGTTCTACTCTTGCCCCTATTCCTGTTTTCTCAAATTGGTAAAAAAACATTCCCGAAAAAGCATAAACTTCATCGTTTCCGCCAGTTAAATTTTCTTGTAGCATATGGTCAAAAACTGCAGTTACACTGAAATTTGGCAAAAGGTCTGTATACTGAATGTAAAAATCTTGAAAGAATCTCATTAAAACAGGACTTCCTTTTGGTTGCTCGTTTCCATAAAAAGTGCTGTAGTTTAAAGTGATATTTTCTTTTGGTTCAAAAGTTAATTGAGAACCAAGAGCTTTGTTGTCATTGCTATCGTAAATATTTTGCCAGCCATTCAGCACCAAAGCAGATAAATTCCATTTTGGGGCAAAATTATAGTTTAACCTTGCTCCAGTTTCAAAATATGGGGAACCATCAGCCATTAATGATCTTGTTAAATTATAACATCCTTGATTTACAGCAGATTCAACACCAATGTGCGATGGAAAAACCCCAGCATCAAATGTTAATTTATCAGTTAAGTTTATTCCAACATTAGCCTCTGCTATATTTCTAAGTTCTGCAGGTTCTGCTGCATAATTATCTCTAGCATAAGTACCAGTTTGTAAGGCGATATTGGCAAATACTTTTCCGTCATCATAAGAAGCCTTAATAAAACCTAGATTAATATTTAGTTCATTGTGCCTTTGATAAGCAAAAGCAAATGGGGCTCTATCGTTGGTAAATGGTTCATTAAAATCGTACAAATAATAGAAATCGACAAAGCCTGAAAATTTTATTGGGGATGACTTTTCGTTTGTTTTTTCTGATTCTTGAGCAACTGCATTACTTAAAAAAAATAAACCTAAGAAAATCAGTATTAGTGAATTACGCATTTTTATTGATTTTGTAAAAATTTTAAAATGTTCTCTTCTACCCTTTTTTGTGGGTTTTCTGAAATTTGACCTTCAAATTTTTGACCGGTTACTTTTTCAAAAAGTTCAATATACCGTTTTGAAACCAAATCAACAAAATCATCAGGCATAAATGGCATGGTTTGGCCTTCTAAACCTTGAAAATTATTTTCCATCAGCCATTCTCTAACAAACTCTTTACTTAATTGCTTTTGCTTTTCGCCTTTTTGTTGTCTTTCTTCATAACCCTCTGCATAATAATACCTTGATGAATCAGGCGTATGAATTTCATCAATTAAAATTATTTTGCCATTCGAATCTTTACCAAATTCATATTTTGTATCAACCAGAATTAGGCCTTGCTTTTCGGCATGTTTAGAACCAGCCTCAAAAAGCTTGTAGGTATAATCCTCCAAAACTGCATAATCTTCAGCCGAAACAATTCCCTTGGCTACAATATCCTCTTTCGAAATATCTTCATCATGTCCTTCTTCGGCCTTTGTTGCAGGAGTAATAATTGGTTTCGGGAATTTGTCAGACTCTTTCATTCCTTCAGGCATATTTACCCCACATAAAACTCTTTTGCCTGATTTATACTCTCTCCAAGCGTGGCCTGCTAAATAACCTCTAATTACCATTTCTACTTTAATAGGCTCACACTTAATTCCAACTGCAACATTAGGATCTGGGGTTGCTGTAAGCCAATTGGGAACAATATTTTTAGTTTGTTCCATAAAAAAGGTAGCGGTTTTATTCAGAACTTGGCCTTTGAATGGGATTCCTTTAGGCAAAACAAAATCAAAAGCAGAAATTCTATCAGAAATTACCATAATTAGTAAATCGTTGATAGAAAAAACATCACGCACCTTGCCTTTGTAAAAAGATTGTTGACCTTGCAACGAAAATTCTGTTTTTGTTAAAACTCCTTGGGTATTATTTTGATTCATTTTTATCGTATTGAGCAATTATTTTCTTTACTAAGTTGTGTCTTATTATATCTCGTTCATCAAGAAAAATAAACTTTATTTCGGGTACTCCATTTAAAATTGATGTTGCATGAACTAATCCACTGGGTTGGTTTTTTGGCAAATCTACTTGGGTCATATCTCCAGTAATGATAAACTTGGCAGATCTACCCATTCGGGTTAAAAACATTTTTAACTGGCTTTTGGTCGCATTTTGGGCTTCGTCTAAAATCACAAACGCATGATCTAAAGTCCTTCCTCGCATAAAAGCCAGAGGTGCAATTTGAATTATGCCCTTTTCCATATAATTCGCTAATCTTTCAGCAGGCACCATATCCCTTAAAGCGTCATACAAAGGTTGTAAATAAGGGTCGAGTTTATCTTTTAAATCACCTGGCAAAAAACCTAAATTTTCTCCGGCCTCAACCGCAGGCCTCGTTAAAATTATTCGTTTTACTTCTTTGTTTTTTAAGGCATTTACAGCTAAAGCAACTGAGGTGTAAGTTTTTCCTGTACCTGCAGGTCCAATGGCAAAAAGCATATCAAAATCATCAATGCTATTTACCATTTCTAGCTGATTAACCGATCTTGCTTTAATTGGTTCCCCTTCACTTCCGTAAAGAATTACTTTACCTGTCGGTTTTCCATTAAACTCAGCAGGTTTAGTAGTATTGATTTTAGATTTATTGGGTTTTTCGCCAGCAATAATAGTTTTTACATCTTCCTCGCTTAATCGGTTAAAACTTAAGTAAAAATTGGTAAGCTGTTCTACCACATTTTCGAATAATTCCACCTCGGCTTGTTGCCCCAAAACCTTTATTTGGTTGCCACGCGCAATTATTTTAATCTTTGGAAAACTTTGTTTTAAAATGTTGATGTTTACATTGTTTATTCCAAAAATCTCAACAGGATTTTCAGTATTGAATTCAATGATATTTTCTTTCAAATGCAATAAGAATTTAAAGCGCTTTATTAACTAATTTTGGCCACAAAATAAACAATAATACAATCGTTAAAAGCGACTTGTTATTAATTTATGGCTGTAATTACCCTTACCACAGATTTAGGTACCAAAGATTATTACGTTGCGGCGCTAAAGGGTAATATATATAAAGAATTACCAGATGTTTCTATAGTAGATATATCTCATGATATTGATAAGTACAACATTGCTCAAGCCGCCTTTGTAATTAAAAATTGCTTTCAAGATTTCCCAAAGTCTTCAATTCATATTTTAGGTGTTCGACCTGAAAAAACAGAATCGATTGACCACGTGTTAGCCCAATACAAAGGGCATTTTTTTGTGGGAGCCGATAATGGAATTTTCTCTTTAATTTTTGATCATCCTCCCGAAAAAGTTGTAGCCCTAAATATTAGAGAATCTTTAGAAGGTATTAATTTCCCCACTAAAGATGTATTTGTGAAAGCAGCATGCCATATTGCAAGAGGTGGAACTCCAGAAATTATAGGAAATGCAAAAAACTCTATAAACGAACGAACCAATTTTGCAGCAGTAGTTAGTCCTTCAAGTATTAGGGGTTTTGTAATTTACATCGACTCATACGGAAATGTAATAACAAACATTACACGCGAAGTATTTAATGAAGTTGGTAAAGGTCGAGGCTTCTCTATAGCTTTTGGTAATAGTAGATATACCCTAAACGAAATAAAAAATCAATACATTGATTCTGTAGAGGGAGAATTATTGGCTCTTTTTGGTTCATCGGGTTATTTAGAAATTTCTATTTGCGCTGGTAATGCTAAAGAATTGGTTGGTTTACATTTAACTCACTCTGTTACAATAATTTTTAATGATCGTTAGGATAGTAAAAATGACTTTTAAGCCTGAAACAGTAAATCAGTTTTTAGCTGTTTTTGAAAACTCAAAAGAAAAAATAAGAGCCTTTGAGGGCTGCGAACATCTTAAGCTTTTACAGGAAAAAAAAGAAGGAAATATTTTCCTTACTTACAGTTATTGGCAAAGCGAAATACATTTGAATAATTACAGGCACAGTGAATTATTTAAAGATACTTGGGCTAAAACCAAAGTTTTGTTTGCTGATAAACCTGAGGCTTGGTCGGTAAATAAGTTACACGAATTATTGTAATTAATTTGCATGGTTTGATTTCCAAGAAATTTTAATTGTGTTAAAATTTTCAGTTTCTAAGGCAACTATAAAATTTATTAGGAAGCCATTTTTGTGGTAAAACCCTAATGGTGATTTGGTTGAATTAGATTATAAAAAAAAACTTAAAGTATAAAATCTTATAATAGTTGAGGACTTCAGGATACTTGGCAATTCAGATTTTAAATAATTATTGAAAGTGAAATTCCTTTGATGTTAAACCCTAAACCCTAAAACACAGATATCATCTAGTTGCTCAAAATCACCTTTCCACTCAATAAATTCATTTTCTATTTTTTCTTTTTGCAAATCAACAGGCAGCGGAGCAATGGAAGTTAATAATTTCTTAAAGTGAAGGTATTTGTATTTTTTATTTTGCTTACCTCCGAATTGATCGGCAAAACCATCGGTAAACAAATAGACCATGTCGTTTTTTTGCAACTGCTCAACCTTTTTCGAGAATGGTTTTTGTCTTCCTAAAAAATAACCAATTGGTTGCTTATCTCCTTTTATTTCAATAAGTTTTCCATCACGCAAAATGTAAATCGGATTATTTGCTCCTGAAAACTCAAGGGTATTATTTTCCTTATCCCAAACAGTTAATGAAATGTCCATTCCATCATTGGTATCTTCTCCACTTCTTTGCTTTAAAGAGGTAATTACTCCGTTTCTTAGTGAGTCTAAAATTTCGTTTGGATGATGAAGTTTGTGTTCCATTACAATTTCATTTAGCAACCCCATTCCTATCATACTCATAAATGCACCGGGAACTCCATGCCCTGTGCAATCAACAACTCCCAAAATAGCTTTGTTATCATTACTTAAATAAGCCCAATAAAAATCGCCACTAACAATATCTTTTGGTTGGTAAAAAACAAAATGTTCTGGCACCACCTTTTTTAAATAATCATTAGAAGTTAACAAAGCTCTTTGAATTCTTTTTGCGTACTGAATACTAGAGGTAATGTTGATATTTTTTTCTTCTATTTCTTTTTTCTGAATATTTAAAGTTCTAAAAGCCTTGCGGCGCTCATTATATCCATACCATCCAAAAAGAGCCGCAATTAAAAATAAAACTAAACCCATTGCGGTAACAGTTTGCTTTAAAGATTGCTCTTTGATGATGGCCTCGTTTTTTTCTAAAGCTGCACTTTGCAATTCTCTTTCCTTTAAAAGGAGTTGTAATTCTTTTTCTCGTTGCTCACCAACAAACTTTTGCTGCATTACTTCTATTTGTTGAGTAACCTTTGAGTTTTGAAGTGAATCGTTTAGCAAATTATATTTCTTGAAAAAATCGAGTGATATGGCAAATCTTGCTTGTTTTTCGTAGGCTTGAGATAGTAAATTATAGGTCTCGACCACGCGGGGATTCAAGCCTAAATCTTTGGCCATTTTTAAAACTTCGGTTAATAAATTTATTGCTACTAAAGTTTGGTTTTGGTTTAATCTAACCTTTCCCATGCCAATCATAGACCTTACAATACCACTTTTATCTTGAATCTGCTTTTCTAAATCGAGTGCCTCTTTGTAATAATTATAGCTTTTATTTAAATCTCCCTTTTCAAAATATAGTTCTGAAATAGCATTTAAAACAAACCCCTTTCCAAGCATATCTCCTATTTCTTCGCTTAGGTTTAGTGAGTTATCAAAATAACTCATGGCCACCGGGTAATCTTTTTTCTTTTTGTTTGTTAAGCCTAAGTAAGTATAGGTTTCAACCATTCCTTCAGAAAAGCGAATTACTTCACTCCTTTCTAAAGATTTTTTAAAATATTCTACAGCAACATTGTAAATTGATTGTTCGTAATAAATTATGCCAATGTTGTTTAACAAAATTGCCATTGACCTATCATCATTGGTTTCTCTCGAAATCTTTAAACCTTCTAAATAGTTTTCGAGTGCACCAGCATAATTGCCTTGAAACCTAAAAATTTCGCCAATATTGTTGAAGCCAGCAACCATTCCAATAATGTTTTTCTCTTTTGAATGTATTGCTTGAGATTGCTCATATAAACTATATGCATCCTTGTAATTGCCTAAATCGATGTTACAATTTCCAATACGATTCAAAGTCCAAGCATAGTTGGTAGAATCTTCAATACTTTCGTAAATTTCTGCAGCCTTTTTGTAGTGTGATATTGCTTCTTTGGCCCTCCCTAAATTCGATCTATTTAATGTACCAAGCAAAGTATAAACATTTGCCATTTGGGCACTATCTGAAAGACTTGCAGCTACTAACAATGATTTTTTCAAGGCATCTTGAGCCTTCTCAAAATCATACAATGATGAATATGACTTCCCTATATTTTCATGAGATTTAGAAACCGAGTTTTGGTCATCAAGTTCTTTAAAAATTAAAAGCGCTCTTTGAAAATAAGAAATAGCCTTTCCATAGTTTTCTCTTTGATTTTCTAAATTCCCTAATTTACTTAAGGTTTTGGCTTGCTGATTTTTATCGTTGTTGTTGCTTGCTTCTGTAAATGAAATTAGAAGCTCTGCTAAAGCTTTAGATGTTTGGTTTGAAGCCACATATAAATCAGCAACAAAATTGTAATAGGCTATTTTTTCTTCGTATGAATTTAATTTTTTTTTGCTAGTTAATGCACTATCAATAACTGCTTGAAAGGATGCTGAATCTTGCCCAAAAGAGAAGATGGATAGAAAAAGGAGAATTAAAATAGAAAACCTTTTAAGCATAATATTGCGTAAAGTTACAAAATGGTAAATTGTAAAGCAGTAATAAAGGTGTGAAAAGAAACATATTTAAAATTATTGGATTTGTATTGTTATCTTTTTCTGTAATTGCTATTTGCTATTTCACAAAACGTACTGAATTTTTAAGTTTAATTCAATTGTCCATTATTGGGTGGATTGGCTCTCTTTTGTTTATTCAAAATTACAAGGCAAAAGATACTTTTTTATGGATTTTTTTGGGAATCATTTTAAAGTTAATCCTTCTTTTCTCCACTCCACAATTAAGCGACGATTATTACAGGTTTTTTTGGGATGGAACTTTGGTTGCAAATAGTGAAAACCCTTACCTTAATACGCCATTAGAAATTAGCGAAAACAATGAGTTAAGTAACTTTCAAAAAGGGCTTTTTGATGGCATGAATAGCAAAGAATACTTTGCCGTTTACCTGCCATTTAACCAAATTATTTTTGGGATAATTTCGTTTTTTGGAACCGAAAATTTACTACACCAATTAATTGGAATTAGACTTCTATTCTTGCTTAGTGAAACCCTACTGTTTATATTTATTTGGAGACAAAAAAAACTTAACCGCTGGTGGTTTCTATTTTTCTTTAACCCCTTTATTATGGTTGAATCCTATGGAAATCTTCATTTTGAATTATTGATGGTTTGCCTTTTTGCAATTGGTTATTTTTACTTGAAAAACTTCAGTTTAAAAGGTTTCTTCTTAGGACTTGGAGCCGCTGTTAAACCATATATTTTACTTTTTCTACCCTTTGTTTTTATTAAGCAATTCAAACAAATAAAAATACTCTCTACTACAATTGGATTTTTTATTGGGTTTGGCTTTTGGTGGCTTTTGTTTCTTTATCCTCAGGCTTACCAAAATATGCTGCAAAGTATTTTGCTTTTTATCAAAACCTTTGAATTTAATGCCTCAATATTTTATTTAGTTAGGTGGCTTGGATTCGAAATAGTAGGTTATGATGTTATTAAAACCGTGGGGCCTATTATGTCTTTCATTGTTATGGGAGTGCTAACAACTTTAGTTTTTGCTTCGCTAAAAAAACCAAAGCAAGCCTTAAATTTTGGCCTTTATGGCTATACTTTTTATTTATTGATGGCAACAACGGTTCACCCTTGGTATATTATTCCATTATTATTTATTGCAGCTATTACTAAGCATATTTACCCTTTTGTTTGGGCCATGTTAATTTGGTTTTCTTACAAAGCCTATCAAACAGAAGTAGTTTCAGAAAGTGCTTTAATGCTTTGTTTGGAGTATTTACCTGTTTTTTCAATCGCAGCCATTGAAATTTATTTTAGAAATAAATCCAATCCTATTTTTTTGCAAAATCTGCTTTTAAATCTCTATACCAGTCAAAAGCAAAGCGTAAAATAAAAGAGCCCATCAAAAAAGAAAGCAAGCTACTTATGGTAATAAATCGGTTGGTGTAAAAAACTGCAACAAACACAGGAAGTAAAACTAGAAACCCTCCAAAGGTTAAGAGTATTCCTAAAAAACCATAGCAAATTAGTCTGCCAAATGCATCGTACTCATCTTTAAAAAACTTTTGCCTAAATGCAGTTGCAGGCCCTTGCTGTGTTTGGTTAACATGTTCATGAAACCTTTGGCTATTACCATACTTTTTTCTGTAAGCTTCTCGGCGCATTTCTTCGCGCATTCTGCTATAAGAGGTGTTTTGCTTAGATTGAGTTTTATTTTGGAGGGTTTTCTTGAAAATAGGTTTATCATTATATAACAAATCAAATGCCCGCTGCAACTGAATAAAGTGCTCGCGGGCATTTTCGCTTTTGTTAATATCAGGGTGATAGATTTTAGCCTTTTGGTAGTACGCTTTTTTAATCTCAACTTTAGAAGCTCCTTCTTTTAAACCTAAAATGTGATAGTAGTTTGCGTACAATTTTTTAAATAGAGTGTAAAAGTATTAAAACCTTACACCCAAAGAAACACCAGGATAATAAATCTGTTTAATTACTCCATCATTAAATTGATAAGTTTTGTAAGGTATTATGGCATCGTAAAATTCAGATGACTCGGGTTTAAATTTAGAAGTATAAAATCCATTAAGGCTAGCACCACCAAAAAAAGCAAAATTTTGACCTAAAAAATAATTTAATTCGATTTGCCAGCTAGCCAATAAATTTAAGTTTCGTTCAAAATTATTTCCGTAGCTAATATGACTTGCAACAAAATCTGTATTAATGCCCCATTGATTATTAAACTTAACTAGGCTTCCAAAGCCATATCCGAAGCTCCAAGCAAAGCTATTTCCCATTGGTTGGTACCCTCCAGTAAAAATATTGTGGAATTTTTCTACCCCGGTTTTTAAAGTTAAGTTAGCATACATCGTTTCTGTTGCAGAGGCTTCAAGTAAATGAAACCCATGTTTTACGATACTTAAAAAACCAATTGGTGCACCTTGCTCATAACTTCGAGCAACATTAATAAATGAAATTTGAGAACCGTTTACATCGGTAGCGGCATTTGCAAATCCTGAAAGCTGGTAACCATCAACTTTTTTTGCAGCATTTACAAATCCTGAAATTTGCATTCCAGATATTTTTTCTTTTGATACGTTTACAAATCCTGAAGCTTGAATTCCATCTAAAGTATCGGTTACTGTATTTGTAAAACCCGAAATTTGAATACCTTGAAGGCTTCCTGTTACAACATTTGAAAAGCCTGAACCTTGTATAGCCAAGGCATTTCCTGTTACAACATTAGAGAAACCAGAACCTTGAATTCCATTAAAATCGCCTCTTACCACATTCGAAAAACCAGCCAATTGAACTCCATTTGAAGCAGCTAAATTGGTATTTGCAAAACCTGCAAGTTGAACAGAGTTTGAATTAGACTTAGAAAAATTCGAAAATCCAGCTGCCTGAATTCCCTCAGTTTTGCCTAAAACTTGGTTGCTAAAACCTGCAATTTGAATTCCTTGAACATCGTTTTTAATGGTATTTGAAAAAAGGCCAAGTTCTAGCCCTTCTACCCCACCATTGTAACCTGCAATAATGTTTAAAGAAAGATTGTTTTTAAAATTACCCGATTCAGTTCCATTTGTTCCTATGCCTGGTAAAAACGAAACTTGAATTGGAAAATAAGCGCTAGAATCTGCTTTTTGAATTTTTAAACTATCAGGACCTGCAAGCGCCGAAAAAGTAAAAAACAATGCTGATAATATTGAAATAGTTTTCATTTTTTAAAGTTTAAAGATTGAACCTGAACCTGAAATATTTTGAGATACATTGGGAGAACCGAGATAATAAACATCACCACTTCCAGAAATATTTATTTTTAAATAATCTGTAATATTTACTTTGGCCTTTCCTGCACCAGATATTTTTACCTCGCCTTCTTTTGCCTCAAATTGGTAAGAATCAATTGTGCCAGAACCACTAATTGAATAATTTGCAGAGTTGGAGTTTCCTTCCAAGTAAATATCTCCCGCTCCACTAACATGAACATTTGCTAAATTGGTTTCTAGTTTTAAATCAATCTGACCTGATCCATTAATATCTATATTTAAATTGCTAGTAAAAAAGGTATCTAAATTCGAGATGGACCCAGAACCATTCAAGTTAATTTCATCTAAATCAGAAACATATAAATCAATTGTTAAATCAGATGACTTTTTGGTGCACCTATCGTTTTTAAAATGCAGTTTGGTTCCTCTTCTTTTTGTTTCTAAATTTTTAACTATGTTAGATGAACCTGATATAACTGCATAAGGCTCATTTAAATCCAACATTTGATGGATTACTATATCGCCATCAAAATCATGCGAAACTTCATCAATTTGAGAGAAGGTTTTTGTTTCAGAAATTTCATCACCATTGGGTGAAATACAAATTATATTTTTAGTGCAAGAGCCTAAAAAAAATAAACTTCCTAAAAATAGGGTCGAGATAAAATTGCGTTTTAAAGTTTTCATTTTGTTTGATTTGTTTCCTCTATGACAACCCAAAAATTATTTACCCCTATGCCCGAAAATTATTTTCCAAAATTTAGGGTATTATTTAATTTACTTTGAAGGAAAATTAAGCTATGGATATTTTATTGTTGGTTCTAGGTTTTCTGTTAGGAGCATTGTTGGTGTATTTTTTTATGGGGAAAAGAAAAACCAAAACCGTGCGGTTTGATGCTACAATAATTTTAGAAAAAATAAAATCGGTAAGTAAGCTAATTACTGTGGAAGGAAACTACTCTGAAGTTATTCATTATAACGAATCAAGACCAAAATGGTTAAGTTTAATACCCAACCATAAAAAAGCAATAATTATGGTAAAAGCCAAAGCTATGGTAGGTTTTGATTTAACCAAAGCCGAATTTGAGGTTAACCTAGAAAACCATTCAATTTCAATTTCAAAACTTCCAAGTGCAGAAATATTATCAATTGAACCCAATATTGAATATTACGATTTAAAAGATTCTGCTTTAAATAGATTTAAACCAGATGATTACTCGGCAATTCAAAAACAGGCAGTGGAGCTGATAAAACAGAAAGTTGAAGAAGGTGAATTACCCAAATTGGCAATTGAACGAGGAAAAGATCATTTGAAGCTTGTGGCTGAAATTGCAAAAGCCAACGGATGGAAAATTGAAATTGAGCAATTGAAACTGAAATCTTAGGAAACAATTATTCTATTTGACGGGCAGCTAATTCGTAAAATTTTCCTCCCAAATCCATTAGTTCTTGATAGTTTCCACTTTCAATTAATTTGCCCCCTTCAAGGTAATAAATTGTATCTGCATTAATTATGGTAGATAACCTGTGAGCAATTACAATTCTAGTAACATGTAATTGGTCTAAACTTTTGGTAACAATAGCTTGAGTTTCATTATCTAAGGCAGAAGTAGCTTCATCGAAAATTAAAATTTTTGGATTATGAACCAAAGCTCTAGCTATCATTAACCTTTGTTTTTGTCCGCCCGATAAGGTTCCTCCATCTTCATTAACAATTGTATGCATGCCCATTGGCATTGTTCTAATGTCTCTATCAAAAGCTGCAGCTCTTGCAGCAGCCCAAGCATCTTGGTAAGTTAGGTTTACTGCAGACCCAACAATGTTTGTATAAATATCACCTGATAATAATGAGCCATCTTGCAATACAACACCCAATTGTTTTCTTACTAACCTAACATCAACTTGACTTAAATCTTGGTCATCAAAATAAATTGAGCCAGATTCAGGACTATTGAAGCCTAACAAAAGTCTAATTAAAGTAGATTTACCTGATCCAGAAGGACCTACAAGTGCAACGTATTCACCACTTTTTATGGATAACGATAAATTTGAAATAATTAAAGGCCCATCAGAAGAATACCTAAAAGAAACATTTTGAAATTCGAGTCCTCCTTTTAAATTATCTGGTGGATCTTTGGTTGCATCTGCCTCTGTTTTTTCAGCCAAAATTGGTTCCAACCTATCATAAATTAATGGGATTTGTTGGGCTGTCATAAAGCTATTTCCTAGTCCAACAATGGCTGCTACAAAGGCCCCATAGGCTGCAATAAAGGCAATAAACTCACCAGTAGAAAGTGAATTTTCTAAATGAGTTACCGTTAAATAAACAAATATTGTAGAGGCAATACTAAATACTCCGCTAAAAATTCTTTGAGAGTTTTGAAGTTTTAAATGGCTAATAGTAGTCCCCTTGGTTTCCATATAGGCTTGAAACCACTTTAAAAAAGCTGTATTTTCTGCACCAGCCGATCTGTATTTTGGAATACCATTTAATATTTGAAATACCAAACCAGATAATGTGCCTTGTTGCTGCATCAATATTTTTTGCTTTGCCATTTGTTTCTTGGTAAAATACAAAAGAGCACCAACTTGAACAAGAGAAATTAGTATAGCCAATAGCGCCAAATTAACGCTGTAGTATAACAAAAGGCCCAAATTTACCAGAGAGAAAACTCCTGAAAGAATTGAGACTATTACAGTTCCTGAAAGTATTTCTCTAATAGAATTAATTCCCATTGAGCGAGAGGCTAAATCACCAACACTGTATTTTTTAAAGAAATCACTTGGAAGGTTAAGCAACCTATCCCAAAGTGCAGATTGCAATTTAAAATCCATTCTACCTTGCACTCTCAATAATGCAAAGCTTTTAACCATATCGAAACTCATAGCACCCAAAGCCATTGCAAATAGTGCAATTGCAATAAAATATAACTGATATTTATCTGCATTTGGTATTACCGAGTCGAAAATTTGGGCACTTAAAATTGGCGTTAGTAAACCAAAAGTGCTGCCTAAAAATCCCATTAATAAAAGGGTTATTAAATCTTTTTTATTTTTTGAGAAAGAGAATAGAAAAATATCAGTAATTGATAATTTCTTGGTGTCGCTAAAAGGCTTGAAAAAATTATAAACTTCTTGCTGAAATTGACCTTTGTTTTCATCATTAATTTCAAATATTGCTTCAGTATTTGGATTTATACAATGAAGCTTTTCGTTTTTTGGCATTACTGCAACTGGTTCTTTTTCAGGACCATAAAATGCTAAAAAGGCGTCTTCGTTATTTTCTTTTAACCAATCTCCCTCAAGCAAAACTTCTCTATACCTAATGCCTGAATATCTGCAAATCTCAGCAATCTTATCACCCTTTGAGGGGTAAGCGTCTGGTTGTTTTAATTTAATATCATCACTTGAGGCCACCAGTTGGCAAGCATTAAAAAAGTGATCATTTGTTTTAAAATCTAACTTAAAACTATCCTTAGGTTTAAAAACGCTTTTTATTTGAGATAAGGAAGATATAAACTTTATATCCTGATTTCGGTATTTGTTTTCTAGCCTTTTTGCTTCTTTAGATTCCTCAATATTCTTTTCATACAAATCACTTGCTAAAACACAAGCACCTAGCTCTTCTATTCCTTCCCAAATTAATTCATCAATATAGGCCTCTCTAAAAGAAATTACTTCTCCTTTAAAACCTTCATCAAAAGTGAGATAAAAGTTTTCAGCTACAGGAAAAAAACAATGATTTACTTTTAAAGAAATATGATTATTAAATAGAATTTTATTGCCTATTTCAGACTTAATTACAACTGTTTGGCTATTTGAATCAAAGGGCCTTTTATCATTTAAATAAATACAGGTGCCAACAATAAGTGAGTCGTTAATAACAGGAATTGCAACTGTAGTATCTTTCTTTACCCCTTCGTAAAGTCTCGAAATCCATTTATTTACTTTTTCCAAATAAAAATCTAAAAACTCTCCTTCTTTGGCATGGCTTTTTATTTCTGATAAAGAAATTTCTACCAACTTGCTCTCTACATTGGCATCAACTAAAAAACTCAACCCATTTGTTTCTTCCTCTTTTATTCCGAAAACAAATTCGCCTGGTTGTATATTTAAAAAATTATTTAGCCTTCCGTATGGTTGTCCGTCTTCAACAATAGTTGAGGAAATATTTAATTCTCCATCCAAAAGAAACCAAACTTTTTCTGGATCATTGGCCAAAAAGGGATCAATAACAGGAAGAGTAAATTCTCTACCAATAGATT
>JABAYK010000107.1:0-4758 GCA_018609045.1 Flavobacteriales bacterium | reverse complement strand
GATCTAAAGCACTTGTTGCTTCATCTAATACCAACATAGTTGGATTTGTTACAAGTGATCTTGCAATTTCTAGTCTTTGCCTTTGGCCTCCCGAGAAGTTTTTACCACCTTCACTTAATTCGTAATCATAGGCGTTAGGCTTTGATGCAATATCCTCATGAATATTTGCATCCTTACATGCATTAATAAGCATATTGTCGGAAATTGTAGTATCGTGCAAGGTTAAAACATCTCGTAAAGGTCCTGAGAAAAGATAAATATCTTGTGAAACCATTGATAGAGAATTGTTTATTACTTGCCTTGGTAATTTATTTCTGTTAACTTCATCAAACAATATTTCACCTTCCCAAGGCTCATAAAATCCCATTAATAATTTGGCTACAGTAGATTTTCCGCTACCTGATCCACCTACTAAGGCAATTCTTTCGCCAGGGTTAATCTTTAGTGAAAGGTTACTAATTAAAGGCTCTGAAACTTTGCTGTAACCAAAAGTCACATTTTTAAATTCGATATAACCTTCTAATTTTTTAGATATTAATTTATAGTTATCATCTTTTACAACAACTTTTTGATCGATGGATGGATCTGGTTCTGCCCTCATCACATCATCAATTCTATTCATATCTCCTTCTAATTCTTGAAGTGTAGTTCCTAAACCTACTAAACTACTAATGGGTGCTGAAAAACTTGCTACCAAACTTTGAAATGCCACTAGCATACCAACAGAAATTTGGCCATCCATTATTTTACTTGCTCCTAAAATTAAGATTATTAAAGTTTGAAATTGAGCAATAAACCGTGGAACTAGTCCAAAATAAGATTCGAATGCCGCTAGTTTTTGTTTTTGATTGATCACTTTTGCAAAACTCCCATTCCATTTTACAAAAAAGTCGTTTTCCCTACCCATTGCCTTAAGGGTTTCAATGGTTTTGATACCGCCTAAGGTTGTTCCATATAATTTTCCGCTAGTAACAGATAAAGAAAAGTATTTCTCAATTCTTTTAGAACCTATTAACCTAACAGAGAAAATATTCATCAAAGCAAAGAATAGAGCAATAATTGACAGGGTTACGTCATATTGAAGCATTAAAGCAAAATAGAAAACTACGACAATTAGGTCGAGTAAATTTCTTGCAATTTGACCAGTAATTAAATTTGAAATTTGTTGATTTAATACAATCCTACTTCCAATTTCGCCATTATCGCGTTGGTGAAAAAACTGTATTGGTAATTTAAGTACATGCCAAAAATATTGTGCCGAGGAAACAATGTCTAATTTGTTTTGGGCTTTCATTAGAACATTTAACTGAAAGTGCTGTAAAACTGCCCTAAATATGGCAGTTAGTGCCATACCCCCTACCAAAGGCCAAATCCAATCTGTAGCATGCGAAATTAAAATTTCATCTACAAATATTCTTGAAAATATTGGGATTACTAATCCTGGGATTACCATTAATAAACCTACCAAGAAAAGAACTAAAATAACCTTCTCGTACCCTTTAGTTCTTTCTTTAAGGGCATTTATTAAATTGCTTTTTTTGCCCGATTTTTTAAAGTTCTCTGTTTTTTTAAAGGTTAAAATAACACCTGTAAATGCCGCATTAAAATCTTCATAAGAAACTTCACGATGTCCTAATGCTGGGTCGTTTAAATAAAAAACCCCTTTTTTGAAACCCTCTAAAACAAGAAAATGATTAAAATTCCAATGAATTATTGCAGGAAATTCAACGTCCTTTAGCTCTTTAATCTCTTCAACTTTATACCCCTCGGGTTCTAAATCAAATTTTCTGGCAGCTTTAATTATGTTTATTGCTTTACTTCCATCTCTATTTACTCCGCATTCTTCTCTAAGTTTCTCAAGTGAAATATGCTTTCCATAATACCCAAGAATCATTTTTAAACTTGCTGCACCACATTCAACTGCTTCCATTTGAATAACAGAAGTAGTAACTGCTTTAGCATTTAATGCGGAAAGGTTTTTTATTTCTTCTTGGGTCATTCTTTATTCAAATGCAGGAAAAATTAAACTTATAGGTCTTCTGTTTTTTACAACAATTTTGGCCGAACAAAGAGTACCAGATTTAACTTTAGCTTCAGGTCCATTGCCTGATGTCCAATAAAACCCACTAGGTGTATCTAAATTCTTTTTTAGCTTAACGCGAACTGCTAATGGCGGCAGACCTTGAAAAAATGTTGCTACAAGTTCCTTATTTCCAAGAGTATTTAGCATTCCTTCAAAACTAGCAGGGTATTCAGAAACTTGAGTAACCACTCCTCTAATAAATCCATATTTTTCTACTTCAATCGTACTGGGAGAAATTTTAACTTCCATATCAGGTTTTATTTTTTTTCCTTGATTGGAGGGAACATAAATTATGGCTTCAAGTTCCTCATTGGTAAATATTCTTTCAATTGAAAGGATTACATTTCCTGCTCCAATTATTTTACCCGGGTTAACTTTTAGCTCCACTACTCTTCCAGTGTATGGGCACCTTATATCAGAGTTAATATCAAGTTTAGATTTTATTTCTGTTAGAGCAGCTTCTTCATCTATTATTTGGCCATTAAGCTTGCTTAACTCAAATTCCATTTGTTTTTCTTGCTCGAAAATACTGAGTTCAATTTGCTCTAACTCACTAGATAGTAAAAGGTTTTGTTGCTCTATTTCAAACAACATTTCTTTGGTTTGATTTAAGTTTTCATTTGTAATTAGGCCTTGTTCAAGGAGCTCAGTTCTTGACTTTATTTGGTTTTTAACAAATTCAATTCTTTCATGATTTTTTTCAATTCTCTTTTTTTTATTTTCTGCATCCTGTTTTAAAAGATTTCTTTTTTGGGCTAAATCTTTATCATTAAAATTTTTAATAGATTCATATCTTTCTTTTAAAAGCCTAACGTGTTCTTTTGAGTTTAAATATTTTAACTCAAGATCTGGCTGTTTAACCTTTACTAAAATATCGCCTTCAAAAACCGCGTCACCTGGTTTTACCAAAACCTCACTTATTTGGCCTTGAGAAATTGCAGAAACATCCATTACTCCGCCCGACATTAAAAGAATTCCATTTCCTGTAATTTGGGTAGGAAGTTTACCTACAATGCTCCAAGTAACAAAAAAGCCTATAATAATTGAGGCGCCTACAAGTACCAACCAACTATGGCTTGAAATAATAGTTACCATTTCGTTTAACCGATCTGGCGACTGGAGTTTATCTAGTGCGGTTTTTCTAAATACCTTACTCATTGGTTAAGGGTTTTGGAAGTGACAAAATAAGGTTTGGGGATATTTCTATTTCTTTTTGATCTGTGAATTTCCCTATTTCACCAGAATGAAGCCTGAATTTTATTATAGCTTGGTAAAGGAACTTTAAATAATTATTGTAGGCACTTTGAGAAAAAGCATAATTACTTTGAACTTGAATTAAGTTTACTACAGTTGAACTTCCTAATTTTAACTTGGTATACTCATTTTCTAATGCCTGTTTGTGAAATTGAACTGCCTTTTTACTTTCTTGGGCTGCTTTATAGTATCTCAATACCTCGGTATATGAGCTAACCAAAGATTGCTCAATGTTTAACTCACTTTGATTTAAAATTTCTTCGTTAATCTCTTTAGTTGCAATTGTTCGGGCCAAATTACCCTTCATGTCATCCATTCCAAATGGCCGTGAAAAAATAATTCCAAATGAATAACTCATTCCAGGAATATTTGAATAAACAGGAGCAATATATTGGTCAAATGAGTTTGATTCATAAATACCATTATAGCCTACAGTTGCTGTTAAATCAAGCGTAGGTAAATTGTTTCTTTCAGCAAATTCAATATTCCTTTTTGATGCTTCTAACCTTTTTCTGGAGGCAATCAAATCTCCTCTATTTTCCTTTGCTTCTTGCAACCAATAATTAATATATGTCAAAGAATCATAAATGGTTAATTCAGGTAATTTAAAAGTATCTGGTGAAATTGGTATAGAACTACCATCTTGGTTGTGCCAACCAATAGACTCTATTAACCTGTTATAGTATAAAGATTTAAAATATGAACTTTGACTTGCTGCTGCAGTTTGAGAAGAAACATTTGCATTTATCAAAACCAATTCAGATTTTGGTATGATATCTTTTTCAGCCAATTTAGAAAGTTGTTCCCTAAATTTTATCAGGTTGTCTTTTACTGAGGTTTGAATTGCAAGGTTATTTGCATTTCCAACATATTCTAGGTAGGTACTTAAAATATTATAAACTTGAAACGAAACATCATAAAAATAATCCCATTCAGATGCCGAAACATTTAATTGTTGTGTTTCGAGTTGAGCAGCATAAAAATCTTTACCGCGCCCCCTTAATAAAGGCTGGGTTGCTCTTAAATAAACATTAGATCTGTTTGTAATAAACTGCCCTTCTCCAAGAGATTCTAAAAGGTTATAGGAAAAATCTTTTCCGTTATTTCTAAGATTTACACCTGGTGAAAGAAAAAGACCATTTTGAAATCTTTTGGTTACTTCTAAATTATAGGAAAAAAAATTTGAATTGTAAGATTGGGTCGAATCTCCAAAAAAACCTTCTCGGTATATTTTAGTTTCGGGAAAAACATCTTGAGATCTATTATAAGAAAAGTTTAAAATCGGATTAAAATCACCCTCGATTTGTTGTAATAATCCTTTTGAAATTGAAATTTGTTGTTTTGATATTTTGATACTAGGTTGGTCTTTAAGACCAGTTTCAACTAAAAATGTTATTTCAGAAATTTCTTGAGAATAACCC
>JABAYK010000093.1 GCA_018609045.1 Flavobacteriales bacterium | reverse complement strand
TTCCACAGGCTATATCTAACACTCGTTTACCACTAAAATATTTAGTTGCATAAACGTATCTACTTAAATGTTCTTCATGCCAAGGTGAACCCGACTCTTCAACATCAACTCTTTCTACTGCCATATTTTAATTCTTGATACAAATCCATAAATTCTTTTGCCATTATTTCAACCACATACTTTTCTTTAACTGTTTTTTTTCCCTCATTAATAATTGATCTTTTTAGATCTGAATCCTTCATTAACTGCTCAATATGGCGCACAAAAGCATCAACATCATTTTTTTTAACTAAAAAACCATTAACACCATGAGTAATTGATTCTACAATCCCTCCTACTGAATGAGCAATCACGGGACTACCATAAGCCATACCCTCGAGCGGTGTTTTAGGAAAGGCCTCTATTTCACTTGGAACCAAAAGTGCATCAGCCTTTTCAATTGCTATTTCAATATTTTCAAAATTCCCAAGGAAATAAACATCATTAATTAAATCCAGTTTTTTTACTTGACTGCGAATAAAGGCCTCTTCAGCACCTTCACCAACAAACAAAAGCTGAATTGTATTTCCTCTATTTTTGAGTTCCTTTACAACTCGCAGTGCAATCTCATGCCCTTTTCCTTTTCTTAATCGAGATAGTAACATCAATGAAAACCCCATAGGTAACTGATTAATTATTCCCTTTTCTCTTTCCAATGTTTCTTCATAGATAATACCTAATGTTATTGCATTAGTTTTAGAAATTATTTTTTTGGCAAAAAATGGGTGTTCAGCCTTTGCTACTATTTCCATTTCTTTACAAACAGCCACAGTTCGGTCCGCTCTCATAACTGCCCATTGGTCCATGATTAAAGAAACAAACCCTGAAGTATAATTATGCCTTCTATGATAAATACTTCTCATCCCCTTATTTTTAGGAACAAAGCCAAAATAAAACGAGGATATAAATTCCTGGCAATGTACAATATCAGGTTTAATCTTTTTGGTCAATCTTTTCAATTGTACAATACTGTTCCAATAGGACTGTTCTTCCATCAACGCATAATAATGATCAATAACAGGTTCTACCTGAGCCTTAAAAGCTGGCCCTGGTTGAAAATTGAACACTGTAATTTTGATATTGTTATTGATAAACTTTTGAAACAATCCAAAATATTGACGAGATGGTTGTACTTGTTCAACTACAAATAATAAGGTGGTAATAGAATCTCCCATTAAGTTAATAAAATTATAGTTTACTTTTTTAGTGTTTAGACTTTGTGTTAGGATCTAAAAAATATAACCACGGCAGTTTAACTAATAATTGAGAAGCAAACAACGTAGAAATCCCCAAAAAAGCATTGGTAATTAATGTTGATATTGCTGCGCCCTTAACACCTATCTGACTAATTAACAGGTAGTTTAAGACTATGTTCAAAATAAACGCTAAAACTGAAATTCTACTAGGCAATTTAGATTTTCCTTTAAACATACAAATATTGTATCCTAGCAAAAACATAACTTGAAAAACAAAACTAAAAGCTATTATTGAAACCATCTCAATGCCTTTATAGAATTCAGGCCCAATGAAATAGTCAAAAGCCAAAGATTTAGTCATTGAAATTAATACCGCAACTCCAATCACTAAAATAAAAAACAGAAATGTTCGTCGTACAATTATTTGCTTCGATTCAACTGTCTTTAACGCTAAAAGTCTAAACACATCAGGACTAAAAACATTGGTACCAGCATTGATTACGTAAACTACTAGTCCACCAATTAAATACGCAATTGAATATATACCGACATCCTCTGTTCCGTTTTCTCCCATAACAGAAATAAAAATTCGGTCAGAAGACTCTATACCGAGAATTGTCAAGTCCATTACCACTAACGGTAACACCGACTTGTAATGAATGCCTTTGTTTTTGTTTGACACAAAAGCAATTCCCTTAGTAGCGACAAGGTAAATGAATACAAGAGTAGCTGACAGTAACGAGCTACCTACAAGCCCTAAAACCTTGCCTTGCCAATTAAACAAAAAGAGTGTTATCAATAAAACACTAACTAAATGCTCCAAAATGCTTTTCCCTAAATTCAACCCTAAAAAGCCAATGGAATTTTTATTATTCCGAAGTATAATACTGCCGATAGAATTAACTGCAAATCCAAAGGCAACAATTGGAATCAAGATTAACCAATTTGCATTCTGTAATTCATTTTGAAACAATTGCTCATTTATCCAACTACCAAGAAAGAAGAATAAAACACAAAGGGCAATTGCACTAACAAAACTATTTATAACAGAAAAGCCAATTAGGTTTGCGAGCTTTGTTTTAACTAGTTTAAAATACTCAACCTCGATTTTGCGTGCAGCACCCATTAAAATAAGGGGACGGATAGTAAAAACAAATACGCTAAAAATTGCCAGAATTCCGTAGTCCTTTGGACTCAGATAACGTGTATATAGAGGAACTAATAAAAAACCAAATGCCGATGGAACAACACCAGAAAACAAATAATACGCTAAATCTTTTTTTTGCTTATTTAGCAAGGCTCGCCAGTTTAGTTACAAAGAGAAGGCCAATTTGCCTGTTCTTTTTCAGTCTAAAGTAGCTCCACTTTCTTTTCATTAACCGAAGGTATTTCAAAACTGAAACCTTTGAATTTACATCACTCTTTAAGGTCTCATAACCAAAATAATAACCGTAAAGAGACTCTTCATATCCACATCGCTCAAGAATTCTTTGTAAAGTATATGATGAGTACCATGTAACATGTTCTTCATTCACCCACTCCGCTTCTGGTTTACGGTTATACATTTTTTGATAAGTTTCTCCAAATGCATTTGGGGTTGTAATAATCAAAATAGAATCCTCCCTCAAGAAGTTTTTCACTCCTTCCAAAAATAAACCAGGGTTTTCAAGATGTTCAATTAGCTCTCCAGCAACTATTACATCGAAGGTTTCTTTTAAATCAACTTCTTGAAGCCTTTCTACATTTCCAACATAACCTTTATATCCATAGTTCCTTTGTAAATCATCTACGGCATCCTCCAGAATATCGAGCCCTACAGCTTCTTTAGCAACCTTGGATATATGAGCGTGTAGCCAAGTCCCGTCTTCAATTTGTTTTTTGTATTTGGGAGAATGCTGTACGTAGCCCAGATGCAAGACTTTTTTACCTTTACAGTACTCTAAAATTTGATCAATTCGGTATATCATAACTAACAAGCAAAATTAGGTTAATGTTTTAAACCATTTGTTAATTAACTCTCAGCACAGGCTTTAATCATCATTCTAATCTTAACCCCTTCGTAGCCAAATTATCATTGCACAATTCACCGCATTAAATCCAAAAACTAATAACGTGAACCTGGATTTTATTTACAATTTATTACTCCCCACTCTTTTTTTGCATTACTATTTCCTTCCCAATGACTTTTCTGCCAAAATTCATTGGCATTTGCCATAAATTTCCACGGATTGTTTTGATGGCCCAAAAGAATTACCTTATTCTCTATTCCTTTCTCTGAAATCAAAGCTTCTAGGTTATTTCTTTCTTCACCTTCTCCTACTATCCAGTATTTATTATTGGAGGAACTT
>JABAYK010000175.1 GCA_018609045.1 Flavobacteriales bacterium | reverse complement strand
TATGTGTTCCACTTCCAAGTGTTGCTGCATCGAAATTAGTACTAGTAGCACCATTTACCCAATATGAGCCACCCAAAGGCATTCCTCCTGTTAAAGGATGTGAGGTTGAATCTTCACACAAAGCACCTTTGTTGGTCAGTGATACCTGCGGCACGGTATCTACTCTTAAAAATTGTGATGCCGTATCTGAACAGCCAACAGTATCTATGTAGGTGTAGGTAACTTTAAAAAGCCCTGCACCCGAGTTATTTATTACAAACAGATTTCCTGAACTATAATTAGAAGAATAACTTCCTCCTGCAGGCGCGCCGCCACTCATTTGAACTGAAAACTCACTTGCACATGCTGCAGGAAGCTGTGTCAAACTCGCGGATGGGTTATTAAAATACTTTACAACCAGTACGTTGCTGGTATCATTACAAGTAGTTCCATTACTTAAAATCATCGAATAGTTACCAGCCGTTACCACCTTTATCGTCGACATTGTGTCACCATTAAGTGTAAGGCCATTTCGCAACCATTGATAGGTAAAACCACTGGTTGCATTTGATAAAGTAACTGAATCTCCATCGCAACTTGGTACGGTATCCTTCCCTGTTTTTGAAGTAACTACTGGTTTTCCACTTACGGTATAGCCGAGTATATACTCGCGTGCTGGTTGCCCAGATAATGTGAGGTCTCCGTTTGTGATACTGGCAGTTGAAGCCAACCACGTTGCGCTAGCATTACTTGCTCTATACAGTAAATCATTACTACAGCCACCGTAATTTTTGAAATGGCTATTTGGTGAATAGTGATAACTTAAATTATATCGGCTATTTGAACCGCCAATTACATGAACTCCCCAATGTCTACTAGTATCAATGGCAGAAAACCCAGTCGGAAGGCCCGTCTTATTAGGTATCCCAGATCGATAATAAACATGAATTCCACCAGCACCACCTGTAACATTTGTAACCTTAACCGAGTCACCATCAGAATGCTTTAAAAAGGCGGAAAGGCCAGTCCCATATTTTTGAGCGCTTTCAGTTCCTACAGGGCCTCCATTATCTTTCCATGTTGCACCAGATCGTGTTCCTGTTCTTCCATTTCCAGAATAATCACGGACAACGGTTCCTCCTAAAGTATCTAATTTATAGTATGCGTGTAGTGTACTAAAATTGATATGGTTAGAATTAATTTCTTTACACATCCAATCGCGCAAAGAACTTGGTGCAAGTGCAGATGACCAAATACGAACCTCATCCATTGCCCCTTTATAATAATTTATGTTGTCATTGCGCCTTCCTAGCAAAATAGGTGATGATTGCGTATTAGTGGAAACCGAAAAATTACCTGATACATCTACAATTCCATCGACATATATTTTGGCTTTTGGGTTTGCTCTATGATCATAAGTTACAGCTACATGATGCCACTTACCATCAGCAATATTTGCTGTTCCATCAAATCCATTACCTCCAATTTCTATTCTTAAGTTTCCATTTCTTCTAATGTTAAAAGTAAAGCGACCACCTGTTGCCATATTACCCATATCAACCAATACTTGCTGTGTACTTTGAATTTGGGTGGTATTAAGCCATAATTCAACAGTTCTATTTCCTATACCTGTTATACCAGCACTTGTTGTCGTAACTACATCATTTATACCGTCAAAATCTATTGATTTTTGACCATAACTAGTTGTACCAAATAGCAGTAAAAAAACCAAAATCTTAGTAATTTTCATAACGAATATTTTTCACAAATGTAACGATGCCATGATTAAGTTGACAATACTACATTTGTCAACCGCAAAACGGGATGTAGCTTAGTCCGGTTAAAGTGCTGGTCTGGGGGACCAGAGATCGGAGGTTCGAATCCTCTCATCCCGACTTTTTTACTTTTAAAGTACTCAATATCAGTGAATTAACTTCACTGGTATTGTTTACTCCCCATATTACTCCCCAAAATCTATAAATTTCATAAATTTGGGTAGTGAATGTTTCCCTCAAATTAGACTCGTCCAATAACGGAAAAGAAAAACCACTTTACATCAGGTTAAGAGTTAAGTCGGTTAATGGTAAAACTGAAGAAACATCCATTTCAACAGAAATGAATAAAAGTGTAGTCGTGATTGAACGAAAAATTTAATGATACTCCTTTTTTGTTAAAAGGAATGATAATCAGTAATTTTATAAACCTTTAAAAACAATTTAATTTATGAAAAATATACTTCTTATTTTTTCTGTCTTGTTAACTTCAATCAACTCGTTTTCACAATGTCAGAAGTATTACATTCAAGAAGAATTCCAAAACAATGCTTGGTTTCCCCTTTTATCAGCAATTTATAACGGTGGTGATAATATTTTGGATTCTGATGATTATATCTTATCGTGTATTAATTTAAATAATTCAATCTGTGAAAGTCCGGTTCCATGTAATATTCAAATTGGAGATTATTTGAAAGGATGGACAAGAACAGTAGATGTTAAACACAAATCATCTTTTCATTCTGCAAATGAGTTATTCGGATTTGAGGTTATTAGTGGTGACCTGCAGATTCCATTGTTCAGAGGGTTAATAGTGATTTATGAACCATTAAAAAAATTAATGATCGCTGAGATTGATAGATATGGGAAGCTAACAGGTATAAAGGATGTTTTTACATATTACACAGATGAAGATATCGCTGGGGAAAAAATGTTATGTGAATCATTCTTAGAAAGTATAGATAGTAAAAGTTACGAAGAAACAATTGATTTCATCAATAATCTAAATTTTAATAGGAAGTGGATAGAGAATGAAATTGATAAAAAAGGTATATACAAAGATTTATTCACAGGTGATATCGATAGGACCATTTTGTATTCAGAGTTAATCGAAAAAAATATTATTCAACCGAATAATACATACAGTATTACTCTGGTCAATGAAAACGATACTATTTGGAGGTTGAGTGTGAATGATAGGACTTACAATACAAAACTAACTCCTAAAAAAGGATTCATCACTTGTCGCAAAGTTGAAAGTTTGTCGATAGAGACAAAGGATTTCGACAATCAAGACTTCAAAGGATTTGTTGGATCAAAGTTATTATGGAAATCAAGAACACATCCCAAGTATGGAGATGTGTATTTCTTCTCGGTTACCAATAAAAAAGGGAAAAACCTGTTAAAGTATGGATATGGGGAAGTTGTTTTTGATAGAAATATCGAAGGTGTCGAAATAAAAGGATTTGAATCAAAAAGAAACAAGTTTAAATCCTTTGAATACATAGAACTCGCGGGAATGGATGAAGAACTAGGAATTTATGAGTGTTACCCAATTAATTCAATCCCAGTTATTGGTGATCCCAAAAGAAAGAAATTATATTTACCCAACACTAAGAATAGGTATAAACTTCGTCCAATAAGTGGATTTGAGTAGTTAATAGGTTTTTAGATTAAACTTCAGGTTGCATCACTGAACCGTTTCTTGAGGTTGATTTACCATTTTAGTGTTCAAATATCTATTGAGGTCTGATAACCTCATATACCTCTTATTTTGAGTTATCTTAATTATTGGTAGGTTTTCTTCAGTTACCAATTTCTCAAAATGTCTTCTACTGA
>JABAYK010000080.1 GCA_018609045.1 Flavobacteriales bacterium | reverse complement strand
AATTAAATTTGGCAGTACTTCATCAACCCTGAAATGAGTATAAAAAAATTATCTCAAAACCTTCTATTTATTTTTGGCTTTATCTTTCTAATTGCTTCTTGCGAGCCAAGATATTTAGAGTTTAATAAGCTTAACGAAACTTCCTACAACCCAAATATTGCTGTACCTTTATTTAACGCAAGGGTTGGAATGCAAGATATTCTTGCAAGAAACCAGCTTGACGTAGTTCAAACAGATGCAAGCGGGCTTATTACTTTAGTTTATCAAGGAGGTTTAATTGATGTAAATATTTTTGATCTATTGCCTCCCTTAACTGAAACTATGGAGTTTGAATTAGGTACAGGCTTTCCTGGTACAATTACTTTTAACCAACCAGGAACTTTAAATTTCTCTGACCAAGTTGAAATTGATTACCCTGCGCCAGACAACCAACTTTTATCTGAAATTAAATTTAAAAAAGGAAAACTTGAAATAAAACTTGAGCCTGATTTTCCAGGCATTACTCCAGATATTGATCTTAGCCTAAATTTACCTGGAATTGAGTTTGCAGATGGTTCAACTTATTCCTATTCTGACTCAATTTCTCCATCTGGTGTTGTAATTATTGATGTAGATTTAGCGGGAGGCAAAATAGATTTCACAAAAGGAGCCGCAGCTTTAAACAAGTTTGTTTTAGATTATTCTGCTGATATTAATTACCAAGCAGGAGATCAATTAGGCAAAAACGATAAATTAAAATACTCTTTTACAATTAAAGATATTGAGTTTAAGCATGTAATTGGAGATTTTGGATCTCAAACATTACCTATTACTTCAGATACCATAAACCTTTCAATATTTGGTGCAGCATATTCTAATGGAGATGTTCGGCTTACAAACCCTAAACTAAATGTTGAATTGGTAAATGGCGTTGGTATTCCGTTCAGAATAAACTTTCAAAAATTATATTCTAAGAATATTGCGACCGGTGACACCTTTCCTATTCTGTTTGGAAACTTTCAAAACCCATTTCCAATAAATTCACCTGTTAGGCTTGATGATAGTGTAAAAACAACAATTGACATCAATAAAGACAATACTGATATTATCGAAATTTTGTCCCCTACACCAAAACTATTGGTTTATGATATTGAAGGCCAAGTAAACCCTGGACCGGGACCCAATTATAATTTTATTACTGACCAAAGTGTATTTAAAGTTAGGGCCAATGTAGAAATGCCAATGGAAGGATATGTCAACAATTTTGTTATTCAAGATACAGTAGAGTTTTCTGTTGGCCAAACTCTTGATGAGTTGGAAAGTGCTACCATTAATGTCGTGGTAGCAAACGGCCTACCTATTAATGTTAATTTGCAGCTTTATTTATACAATACTGATTTAGATCAAATTTTAGATTCAATACTAGTTGATGACAATACCCAGATTTTTAAAAGTGGGGTTCCAGAGACTGGAGGAAAAATTAATCAAAATACTGTTGAGGAAAATATTATCCAAGCGATATTGGATCAAGAAACGGCTCAAAATTTAGTTGATGCCAATCGAATTATCATAAGAGCTCAATTAGGAACTTATGACGCTCCAAACTCTAGCATCAAATTATTTGATGACTATGGAATTGGCATTAAATTAGGCTTAAATTTAAAAGGTAATATTTCATTCTAATGAGAAAAACTATTCTAAAGTTAACGTTTGGTTTAGGCTCATTTTTATTGGCTTTAAACCTTACTGCCCAAAACGATTTTACCCTATACCAAATGCGGGCCATTCCTCAGGTTACAACAATTAATCCTTCGGTTATGCCTTTGAGTAAAGTAAATATAGGATTACCAGGCATAAGTGCCAATTACTTAAATTTTGGCAACAACGGCTTTGCTTACAGCGATGTGGTTGAACTATCCCCTAATGGCGGCTTAAACTTAAATATAGGAAACGCTTTAAGCGTGATGAATACCACAAATAGAATTTCAACATATTACAGAACAGATTTATTATCATTCGGATTCAAGGCAGGTAATAATTATTTCTCTTTTTCTGCCACCGAAAAAATAGATTTTAGGTTTTTCTATCCAAAAGGTTTAATTGATTTTGCATGGAATGGAAATGGTGGAGATTATTTAGGCCAAAGAATAAGCTTTGATAACATTGGTGCAGATTTTTTACATTACAGGCAATATGGCGTTGGTTGGGCTAGAAGAATGACGCCTAACTTACAAATTGGAGGTCGTTTCAATTATTTATACGGACAAGAAGCCGTTTATACAAGAAACTCACAATTTGGAATTTATACCGACCCTTTAGATTATTCATGGGAAATTGATGCAGGCATGGAGCTAAATACTTCAGGCGTTTCTAACGTGCAACAAACACTTGATGGTTTATCTTCAGGAGATTTAACAAAAATCGAAGATTATCTTATTAATGGTAAAAATACCGGTTACAGTTTCGATGTTGGTTTTAACTACACACTTTTCGATTTAATTAACATTTCTGGTTCTGCCATAGATATGGGTTCATTAACTTGGAGAGATAATATTGAAAATTACACCTTAGATAACGATACTTTTGTTTTTGAAGGAGTAGATATTTTTGAACTTTTTGATCCTCAAACAAGCTCAACAAGTACTGGAGGAATTGAAAGTTTAGCCGATTCAATTGTTGGTTTTTTTACAAATATTGATACCAATACAACTTCATTTAAAACACCGCTAAGCCCTCAGTTTTATTTAGGAGCTACTTACAACCTAACTAACCGAGTAAAAATTGGCGTCCTTACTCGCAATCAATACATTAAAGGAGAGCTAAATACTTCATTAAGTGCATCTCTTTCGGCAACCGTAGGCAACTTCTTTAGCACTAGTGTAAATTATTCTCTTTATGGAAGAAGTTTAGGAAACTTAGGAATTGGAATCTCCGCAAACTTAGCTCCTATTCAAATTTACGTCATTACTGATAATGCCTTTGCGGCTTTACAACCTTACAATGTTAAAAATGTGCATTTGAGGTTTGGAATTAATTTAACTTTTGGTAGAGATTATGAATTGTACTAGCATGAGAAAGTTAAAATTTTTAAGATTTTTTGCTTTTGTACTTTTAAGCTTAAATTCATTTGCCCAAATTGAGTTTGATACCACCAAATTTGTTAAACCAGCAGATACAGTTGTTAATGCTGTAAACGAGCCTGCTGTTAATTTTTTAGATACAATAAAACAAAATACAATACCAAATTCAGCAGTTTCTGATTCTACAGAAAAAACGGTAATCATTCCTTCCACCCCTGCATCAACCGATGCTAAACTAGAATCTACAATTAATGTTTCAGATTCCTCTGAGGTAAAAGTTGATTCTGCGTTTAATACTTCTGATTCTTTAGTAACCAAGGTTGATTCAAACCTTGTTGAAAATATGCCCAAAAAAGAAGCAAAATCACAAAAAAAGGAGTCTAAAAAATTCAATAAGTATATTAATAAATGGGAAAAGTCTATTGCTAAATCAGACATGATTTATGAAAGAGGAGCTTACGGCTTATCTTATGGAAGAAACAAGTTTAGAACCAAAAAAGACGTAAAAAAATCTCCTGCAACAGCATTAATTGCAATAGATTTAGCCAAAACTGGAAAGTATTTAGATGGCA
>JABAYK010000086.1:23365-24545 GCA_018609045.1 Flavobacteriales bacterium | reverse complement strand
CAATAGTAGATAGCACTATGTCAGCAAAAACTTATGCCATGATGCTTTCAAGTGCCGATAGTAATGTCGTTCATTCCGCTTTAGTTGATACTTCTGGCGATATCAGGGGAACAATTTCTAATACAAGAACAGCTTTACAATCAGATGCACGTTCAGTTTCATCAGCGGATAGTAATGTTGTTCATTCTGCCTTGGCAGATACCGCTGCAGCATTAAGAACTTCAATTGGTTCTGGTGTCGGTACCGATGACCAAACTTTATCACTTACAAATAGTAACAGAAGTTTATCTATTGAAAGTGGTAATACATTAGACATAAGACCTTTAAGTGACAGTGCAATGTCATCATTGTCAGATACCGCTTCAGATATAAGAGGAACTATTTCAAGCACAAGAACTGCCTTGCAGGTAGATGCTCGTTCAGTTTCTTCTTCTGATAGCAATGTTGTTCATTCAGCTTTAACCGATACAGCTTCAACTTTAAGAACATTAATTGGGGCAGCAGGTGATGACTTGGGTAATCATACAGCAACTCAAAATATTCAATTAAATGGTAATTACTTATCAAATGATGGAGGTAATGAGGGGTTAAGTATCGCAAACAATGGAAGAATAACTATTAATAATGCATATACTTTACCAATTGTGGATGGTACAGTAAATCAGGTTTTACAAACTGATGGATCGGGAGTAGTATTTTTTGGAGATTCTCCTGGTGTAACAAATGAACATTTAAGAAACAAGCTTGATACTGTTACAGAGTTTATTAGTTTTTCGTGCGTGCTAGATGCAAACAATGATGTCTATCTTCCTGCCTCCGGCACAGAGGAAAGCACCTCAATTAATGATATTGCAGTTGGGCAGTTAGCACCCTACAACGGAGAAGTAGTTTCTTATTCAGTTTTTTCAGATTCAAATTCAGGGATAGTATTTGGTAGTTTTACAGTAGATGCAACAATTGATTTTCTTGATAATTTCAATACAACTCAAAATATTAGATCAAACCTCGGATTAATAACAGCAGGAGTTTCTAAAAAGGTTACTTTGGGAGGAGTATTTGCAGATAGAAGTTTTAGTCAGGGTGATATACTTCATTTTAGACTAATAATTCCAGAAGCAGCTTCAAATCAAGTTTTTCATGTTATAGCCGAAATTCTATATTTCAAATAAATTTAACTAAA
>JABAYK010000086.1:0-23355 GCA_018609045.1 Flavobacteriales bacterium | reverse complement strand
ATCGTAACCTCCAAAAGTGTCTTTTATTTCGAAACCGCAATTTGAGGTTAGTTTTATCAATTCATCTTGTGTAAAAGCTGTTACCCTTTCTTGAAAAGAAAAGTCGTTTTGGTGAATGGAAAAGCATATTTTTTTGGAGATGAAATGATCTTCATACTTTTTAGAAATTTGGAAATTTATTCCATCTATTTCCTTTTCTTCATTTGAAGGCAAATCAGATATTATTTTTTCAATATTTAAAAAGTCTAAAACAAATGTACCATTAGGTTTAAGGCTTTTGTAAATTGCTACAAGAACTCTTTCGTTGTCTTTTGTGTTGCTGAAGTATCCAAAACTAGTAAAAAGGTTAAAAACATGAGAAAACTCATACTCTTTATATACCTCCCTCATATCATGTACAGCAAACTTTAAACTTTCTGATTCATTTTTTTTTGCTTCTTTAATGCTATGCTGAGATAAATCTATTCCCGTAACTCGGATTCCGAAATTATTTAGTGTAATTGAATGTCTTCCTTTGCCACAAGCTAGATCTAAAACATGATGTGTTTGGTTTAAATTTAGGTAATTATTAAGGTTGGTAATAAAAAACTCAGCCTCTTTCCAGTCTCTATCTTTATAGAGTAAATGATAATAGGGAGAATCGAACCAACTCTCAAACCATTCTTTGTTTTCAGTCATAAAAAAAGCCCATCAATTAATGATGGGCTCGAATTTAAATAAACTTAAATCAAAAAATTACTTTGATGGGGCTACTTCCATTTTCATGGGTGCCATTGGAGCTTCTTTTTTTGCATAAACTAATTTCATTTCATCAATTAAATGACCTGCACCAGCATATTTATCAATAATAAATAGCGTGTATCTAACATCAACTGAAATAGTTCTTTGTAAGTTAGGCTCAAAAGCAATATCGCCACTCATTGCCTCCCAGTTTCCATCGAAAGCTGTACCAATTAAATGACCTTTTCCGTTTATTACAGGACTTCCAGAATTACCTCCCGTAATGTCGTTGTTTGATAAAAAGCATACTACCAAATCACCATCCTTGTTTGCATATTTACCATAATCTTTATCCTTAATTAGAGAACTAAGTTTTTCAGGAACAACAAACTCTGGATTAGAAGGATCTTCTTTTTCAAGGATACCTTGAGCTGTGGTAACTAAATCATAATGAACAGCATCTTTTGGATAATAGTCTAATACATTTCCGTAAGTAACTCTCATTGTTGAGTTGGCATCATCAGCATAAACTTTATCAGGATTCATTTTTCTTAATCCATCAACAAATAACCTATCAGCTTTTGCTTTTTTATCGTTTGCAGGTTTTAATAAAGTTCTTAAATCGCTAATGTAGAAAGAATAAAACATATCGGCTAAGGCAACGCCCGGATCTTTGTCAAGAGTTTTGGCAGTTGGGTTATCCAAAAAAGCCATAACTTTTTCTTTATCAACTAATATTGATTTTGAAAATACTTTTTCAGCCATTTTTGCATAATCGCCTTTAAATTTGGCCACATAGGTAACGTAATCTGCTGGCTTGTATTTATTATCGATGTCTGATTCATAAAAATTAAACATTGCTGCAAATACCTTTTGATCAATTGGTTTGTAAAAATCTTTAAAATGATCTTCACTAGAAGCTTTTAATCTTTCAATAGTTGCATTAAGAGCTTGTTTTTGAGCTTCAATTTTTTCTGCATCTGCTCCTTCTTTTTCCATTTGTGCAATGCTACTAAAAAGACCTTTTAATCTTGTAAATCCAATACCATATCTTATCATTTCAATTCCGAAAATAGCTTCAAATAGATAGGTTTCAGCCAATTGAACATCGTTTAAAGAGTTGTACGCTTCTTCATATAGATTTATTACTTCTCCATATTGTTCTTTTCTTTTAGAGTCTTTTGCTACCCAACTTTGGAAATCATCTTCAATAGCTTTTTTCTTTTCGTAAACCTTAAGGTTTTTAAGTCCTTCTGTTTGTCCTATAAAATATTTCCAGTAATTACTTACACTAGCATGTTTTGAAGCATATTTAATTCTTACTTCGCTACTTTCTGCCTGGCCTTCTTCATAAATATCAAGTTTTTTTCTTCTGATTTTTACTCTTGAAGGTTGGTCTTTTTCTGTAGCAAGTTGAATTCCATAAGAAGTAAGAAATCTATCTGTTGAGCCTGGGTAGCCAAAAATCATTGCATAATCATCTTTTTTAACACCTTCCATAGAAATTGGTAAAAAGTGCTTAGGGCTGTAAGGCTTATTGTCTACTGAATATTCTGCAGGTTCGTTATTTTCTCCTGCATAAACTCTAAAAATAGTAAAATCGCCAGTGTGTCTTGGCCACATCCAGTTATCGGTATCGCCGCCAAACTTTCCGATTGAAGATGGAGGTGCGCCAACTAATCTTACATCAGGAAAAACCTTGTAAGTAAAAACATAAAATTCATTTCCTTTAAAAAAGCTTTTTACAGTTGCTTCAATGTATTTTTCTTCGCCTTCAATAGCTTTTGAAATACTGTCTGAAACTTGTCTTATTGCAGCTTTTCTTTCGTCCTCAGTCATAGACTCGTTAAGTTTTGCATTTACAACTGCAGTAACATCATCCATTCTTTGTAAAAAAGAAACAGAAAAACCAGCAGGCAATTCTTCATCTTTTTTCATAGCCCAAAAGCCATCTGTTAAATAATCGTGTTCAACAGTACTGTTTTCTTGAATTACGCTGTAGCCACAATGATGATTAGTAAGCATTAAACCTTGAGATGAAATAATTTCACCTGTACAAAACCCTGGACCTAAACGAACAATTGCATCTTTTAAACTTGAATTATTTACGCTGTAAATTTCTTCAGGGGTTAACTGAAGTCCTTTGGCTTTCATGTCTTGGTAATTTAACCTTTTAATAAACATGGGCAGCCACATGCCTTCGTCTGCT
This sequence comes from Flavobacteriales bacterium, assembly GCA_018609045.1. Classification (GTDB taxonomy): domain Bacteria; phylum Bacteroidota; class Bacteroidia; order Flavobacteriales_G; family Salibacteraceae; genus JAAZVO01. The sequence goes on along the minus strand of JABAYK010000086.1, from coordinate 20,426 downwards.
TTAGTGGTAATAGGGGCAACAAAGGCCGCAATTAAAATTGCAAGTAATAATTTTTTCATAAACCTGTTTTTTTTTGAGATTAGCAAACATAATGATTATTAAAAGTGATTTTTTAAAAAATTAATTGATGGAAATTTTCAATTATAAATGGTAAATCAACTAACTCCATTAATTGTAATTATATTTGGGGTGGTGCTAATTTTTAATAATCATATAAACAAACTTAAAGGACATGACATAATTATTTCATTTAGTGGAAAATTAGATGTCGAGGTTTTGAATAATGCACTAGTAGTGGTAGAAAAAAAATTATTAGAAAGAGACCTGCCTCTAAAGTATACCAAGAAAATTTATAATGTTTTGGTGGAATGCCTTCAAAATATTTTTCATCATGGAATTAAAGATGAAAATGGTGATGCAGAATGTATTTTTTCTGTTTCGTTTTTTGAAAATAAATTTCATATTTATTCAGGAAATCTAATACCAAACTCTATATCGCAATCGATCAATCAAAAAATTTCATCAGTAAATAAGTTGACTGAAGATGAGGTTGTAAATCAATACAGAAAAGTATTAGACAACGGAATTATTAGTGATAAGGGTGGAAGTGGTTTAGGTTTTTTAGATATGAAAAGAAAAACTAAAAATAATATTGGATTTGAGTTTTTTCCTTCTGGAGATAACTCCTTTTTTATGTTAAATCTTACAATAAATATAAAATCATGATAAATTTAAGGATTGAGCCAACGGCCAAAACACCTTTAATTTTTTGTAATGCAGAAACAGGAATAATTTTACTCGAAGGTAGGTCTATTCCAGAAAACTCTGCTGAGTACTTTCAGCCTGTTTACGATTGGATTGATGATTATGTAAATACTCCAAATGCAAAAACTGATTTTCAAGTTAAGTTAGAGTACTTTAATACGAGTTCTTCAAAATGTATTTTGAATGTTTTGAAAAAGCTTGAAAATTTGCATGGAAGTGGCAAATCATCTGTTGAAATTCATTGGTTTTTTGAAGAAGATGATGAAGATATGCAAGAAGCGGGTCAAGACTTTGATGTAATTATATCAATACCCTTTAAAATGATTTCAATAAATCAATTTGAAAAAAATTAAAACAGTTTATTTTTCGAAATACTTCTAAATAAAATAAATCCACTTGTAATCATTAGTCCTAAGCAAATAAGAATGTTGTTTGCAGTTCCAAAAAGCATATAACCCACTGAAAATAAACTTGCGTAAACAAATACAACCGCGCTAATCCAGTTAATAAATAAATATCCCAATTTATTATCGCTACTACCAAATTCTCCCCAATTTCCTTTTGGCTTTACTTTAAAGCAAAAACTTTCAAGTACACTTTTTTCTGTAGGCTTAGTTAAATAGGTTGCAGCCAACCAACTTACAGTGGTAAATAATACAGTAAATAAAAATGTTCCGTTATTATTTGAATAGGCAATACTAATATTTGGCTCTATATAGTTTAGAGAAATAAAATAGCCTAAAAATGGTGCAAGCATGGCAGTAATTTCACTCCAAGCATTAACACGCCACCAATACCACCTTAATATTAAAACCATACCTAAACCAGCTCCACAGTTTAAAATAAACTCCCACACGCCTGAAATAGAACTAATTACAGTGGTTACAAACAGCCCAATTAGCATCAACAAGAGGGTAACTATTCGGCTAATTAAAACTTCGTTTTTATTCAATAAATTGAGAGGTTTGGCAAAGTCATTTACCACAAAGCTCGCGCCCCAGTTTAGTTGGGTAGATATTGTACTTAAATAGGCAGCAATAAATGCTACCAAAAGCAAGCCTTTTAATCCTATTGGTAAAAATTGCTTCATGGCAAATACATAACCTAAACGAGGGTTCTCCGTAAATTCAGCAATAAGTTCTGGAGAAGTTTCGGCATAAAAACCTCCATATAAATAAACAGCACAAAGTGCTACAATTATCCAAGGCCAAGGCCTTATACTATAGTGAGCTACTTGGAAAAATAAAGTTGCCAAAACAGAATCTTTTTCTGAGCGGGTACTCATTATTCTCTGCGCAATATAACCACCACCTCCTGGCTCTGATCCTGGATACCAACTAGCCCACCATTGCACGGCGAAAAACGATAGGAAGGCACCAACACTCAAAGCCAAGTTTGAACCTGTTACATTATTTGATTGAAGACTTGGAAAAAAACTAAAATATTCATTTGGTAAATTGGCTCTTAAGTTTGAAATACCTCCAATTTCTGGCGAGTTTACTACAACTATTGCCAAAACAATACATCCAACCATGGCTATTACAAATTGAAAAACATCTGTAATAGCAACTCCCAGTAATCCAGAAAGTGAGCTGTAAGTAACGGCAATTAACATGGTGAAAAATGTAATGGCAATGGCTTCATTAAAGCTAACATCAAAAAATACTTGCAATAAACTGATGTATGCCAAATTTACCCATCCAATAATCATGGCATTTAAAAATACTCCCATGTATATTGATTTAGCTATACGAAGCCAGAAAGCAGGTTTACCACTATACCTAATACTTATAAGTTCTAATTCGGTTAAAATTCCTGCTCTTCTCCAAAGTGGAGCAAAGAAAAAAGTGGTAAGAATTCCACCTGTTAAAAAGCACCACCACAGCCAGTTTCCTGATATTCCATTTTTTTGAACCAATTCGGTTACAGCCAAAGGGGTATCTGCAGCAAAGGTTGTTGCCACCATAGAAGTTCCTGCAATGTACCAAGGTAGATTTCTGCCGCCAAGAAAAAAAGACTCTAAACTTTTTGAGCCAGCTTTTCTATATCTTAATCCAATGATTAAAAAACCTATTAAAACGCCGATTACTATAACCCAATCTAACAGAGCGAGTTCCATAAATTTTCTGTTTGTTCAAAAATAGTTTTTGAGCAAGGGCTACATTATTATGAAAATAAAAGTTTTCAACCTTTAAACTTGTTTATTTTAGGCTAGTTACTTTTACCAACTTAATGAGTCAAACACAATTTGTAGATATTTTACTTCCGTTGCCCGTTGAGGGAACTTTTACTTATCGGGTTCCAAGAGACCTCGAAAAAAGTATTGAATATGGCAAACGTGTTGTCGTTCAGTTCGGAAGAAAAAAAATATACAGCGGTTTAATTTTAAATATCCATCAAACCGCTCCAACTAAATACGAAGCAAAGTACATTTTAAGTGTTCTTGATGAAACACCGATAATAATTAAGCAGCAAGAAACACTTTGGCGATGGATATCAGGTTATTATTTGTGCAGTTTAGGAGAAGTTATGTTGGCTGCTATTCCTGGAGCTTTAAACTTATCGTCTGAAACAAAATTGGCTTTTGACCCTGATTATGAAAAACAAGGAGAGGATTTATTAGATAGTGAATTTTTAATTTTTGAAGCGATTCAATCAAGCGGAACTTTAACTTTAAGTGAAGTAGCGTCAATTGTAGATGAAAAAACTATTCATCCAATAGTAAGTGGATTACAACAAAAAGGCGTTATTACATTGCATGAAGAGCTTCAACATAGGTACAAACCAAAAGAAGTTGCTTATCTTAAATTAGCTAGCCTTCTGGAAAACCAAGATAAATTAAAAGTAGTTTTCGATGAATTATCAAAAGCTCCAAAACAATTAAAAGCATTAACCACCTACATTCAATTATCAAATTTTTTCAATGTTGGAAACCAATTGGTAAAAAAGCAAAAGGTTATAGAGAAAGGTGATATTTCTTCTAGTGTTATTAATCAACTCATAAAAAAAGAAATATTGATTGAAGAAAAGCTTTCTGAATCTAGAATTGATAAAACTTCAAATATCCATTTGCTTCAACATGAGTTAAGTGTTGATCAAAAATTAGCCCTCGAAAGTATCAGCGAAAGCTTTACAAAACAAAATGTATGCTTGCTGCATGGCATAACTTCATCAGGTAAAACCGAAATTTATATAGATTTAATAAACAAAACATTACAAGAAGGCAAACAAGTTCTTTTTTTGGTACCTGAAATTGCTTTAACAACACAGTTAATTCAGCGCTTAAAAGTTGCCTTTGGCGATTTAGTTGGAGTTTTTCATTCAAAATACAACACCAACCAAAGGGTAGAGGTTTGGTTAGATTTACTAAAAGCTGAGGCTAGGTTTAAAATTGTTATTGGTGCTCGTTCGGCAGTATTTATGCCTTTTACCAACTTAGGACTTGTAATTGTTGATGAGGAGCATGAAAACACATACAAGCAGTTTGAGCCAAATCCAAAATACAATGCAAGAGATACCGCAATTGTTTTGGCAAATATTTTTGATGCCAAAGTTCTGTTAGGAACAGCAACACCATCTTTAGAAAGCTATTACAATGCAAAAACAAATAAATATGGTTATGTTACTTTAAATAAAAGACATAAAAATATTACTCCGCCAGAAATTTGGGTAGCCGACCTTAAAAACGATCGGAAAAAGAAAAAAATGAAAGGCATTTTCTCTGAGCTTCTTATTGAAGAAATGGAAAAAGCTTTCAAAAACAACCAACAAGTTATTTTATTTAAAAACAGAAGAGGATATTCACCCTTCTTGCAATGCCAAAGTTGTGGACACTCGCCAGAATGTATTCGATGTGACATTACTTTAACGTATCACAAAAAAATCGATTTACTAAAATGCCACTATTGCGGATACAGCACACAATTACCTACAAATTGCCCAAAGTGTAACTCAATTCATATAAAGACAGTTGGCTTCGGAACTGAAAAAATTGAGGAGGAACTTCAAATATATTTTCCCAATATAAAAATTGGACGAATGGATTTGGAAACAACCCGAACGCGAAATGCCTACGAAAGAATTATTAATGAATTTGATGAAGGCGAACTAGATGTGTTGGTTGGAACACAAATGGTTTCAAAAGGCTTAGATTTTAAAAATGTTGCTTTGGTTGGAATTCTTGATGCTGATAGCATGATTTCTTTTCCCGATTTCAGGGCACACGAGAGGGCATTTCAGTTGATGACGCAAGTTGCAGGTAGGGCAGGACGCTACCACAAAAGGGGTAAGGTAGTTATTCAAACCATGAATCCTTATCATTTTGTAATTCAAAAAGTTATTGAAAACAACTATGAAGATTTGGCATTGCAGCTGATGCGTGAGCGGAAAAGATTTAATTACCCTCCCTATTACCGAACCATAAAGATAACTGTAAAGCATAAAGAAAAAAGTAAAGTTGATGATTTGGCTGAGAAATTAGCCAACCGGTTAAAAGCCATTTTTAAGGATGATTTGGTTGGGCCTGAATATCCCCATATTGCTTGGGTTAGAGCCAAATACAATAAAAATATCTTATTAAAAATTGGTCCAGATAGAAATTTAAAATCCGTAAAAAATCAAATAATCGATTTAAAAAATCGTTTGATTGCTGAAAACAAATTCAATATTTACGGTGTACTTATTGATGTTGATTCTCAGTAATGTTAAGAAAAATTTTCTCATTTTTTATTCTTGTTTTAATTAACACTTACGCATATTCTCAATTTTTTGATGCATCAAGAAATTGGAGAAAATACCGACATGAAGTTTATATTGGTGCTGGAGTTTCAAATTACATGGGAGATTTAGGAGGTATTGATAGAAAAGGAGTAAAGTTTATTCTAATTGATTTGGAGTTTTCTCAATTTAAAAACTCTTTTCAAGGAAGTCATAGGTATAATATTTCTTATCGCGGAGCTATAAATCAAAAATTGCTTTATGGTAAAATTTCTGGGTCTGATGCCTTAACAGGTCAGCCTCAGAGAAATAACAGAAACCTAAGTTTTGAATCCCGAGTTATTTCTTATTCTTTGAGTTACGAATACCACATTTTAAGATCTAGACCTGGTCACATTTACAACTTGAAGGGAGCAAAAGGAACAGCAAGCAATCCATTGGGATTATATGTTTTTGCAGGTGTAGGGGGTTTTTATTTTAATCCTAAAGCAGATTATAATGGCCAACTAGTAGCATTGCAACCATTAGGCACAGAGGGGTAAGGAATACCGGGTAATCCTTCAAAATACAGCTTGTTTTCGGTTTGTGTTCCCATTGGGGTTGGGGCTTCTTTAAGGTTGCCATACAACCTAAAACTTGGATCAGAATTTACATACTATTTTACATTTACAGATTATTTAGATGATGTTTCTGGTTATTATTTCGAAAACGATTTGATAAGAGAATATAATGGAGAAATAGCTGCAGCTATGGCAGATAGATCTACGGGAGGTCCTGCTGGTTGGACAACTTCAGGGGCAATTAGAGGAAATCCAAAAAATTCAGATGGATATTTGGCTTTAATCTTTAGTTTAACTTACACTTTTACCAACAAAAAGGCAGGCCCGCAAAGACCCGAAAAACATCCTTTTTTAAGAAAGTAAATTACTAAAGAAATCCCAAACAGGGTCAACCGGAGGTTTTGATTTTATGCTAACTGGTTCCTTTTTAATGGGATGTTCAAAATCTAGTTTATAGGCATGAAGGTGAATAGAACCGTCTTTATTAGATCTATTTGCACCATACTTTAAATCGCCTTTAATACATGCGCCATGTGTGCTTAGTTGGGCTCTTATTTGGTGATGTCTTCCTGTTTCTAGGTTTATTTCATACAAAAAGAAATTAGTTGAGTTTGCCTTGAATTCAAAATTTAGAACCGCCTTTTTGGCATCTTTTTCACTCTGTTTTACAGCGTATGATTTGTTTTGCTTTTCGTTCTTTTTTAAGTAATCTACAAACTTACCAGACTTACTATTTAATTCGTTCTCTGTAACCGCCCAATATGTTTTTTTTATTTCATGCTTTTGAAGCATTAAATTTATTCGGGTTAAGGCTTTGCTAGTTTTGCAAAAAATCAGCAATCCACTGGTAGGTCTATCAAGCCTATGGGCTAATCCCAAAAAAACGTTTCCAGGTTTTTCATATTTTTTTTTCAAGTACTCTTTCAGTAAATCAACCAAAGGAATGTCACCTGTTTTATCACCTTGCACAATTTCACCAGGTATTTTATTGAAAATCAACAAGTGATTGTCTTCAAAAACAATCCTATCTTCTAAATGAAGCATGAATTAATACTGTTCTTTCGAGTTAGGGAAATCTTGTGTTTTTACATCATTAATATAAGCTTGAACGCTCATAGTAATTTGTTCGTGTAAATTATTGTAGCGTCTTAAAAAACGGGGAGAAAACTCTTGTGTTATACCAAGCATATCGTGTAAAACCAATACCTGTCCATCAACACCGCCCCCGGCGCCAATTCCAATTACAGGTATTTCAACAGATTCTGAAACTTCTTTGGCTAAATGTGCAGGTATTTTTTCAAGAACTATGGCAAAGCAACCAGCTTCTTCCAACAATTTGGCATCTTCTTTTAACTTCTCTCTTTCTTCTTCTTCTTTGGCCCTAACTGCGTAGGTACCAAACTTGTAGATAGATTGTGGAGTAAGTCCTAAATGACCCATAACTGGAATTCCTGCAGAAATTATTCTCTCAACCGATTCTTTAATCTCTCTGCCACCCTCAAGTTTTACTGAATGAGCGCCAGATTCTTTCATTATTCTAATTGCAGATGTAAGAGCTTCTTTAGAATTTCCTTGGTAACTGCCAAAAGGCAAATCAACCACAACCAATGAATTTTTTACACCTCTAATTACAGAACTAGCGTGGTAAATCATTTGGTCTAACGTAATTGGAAGTGTAGTTTCATGACCTGCCATTACATTAGAAGCAGAATCTCCAACTAAAATAATATCAATACCTGCTTGGTCAATAATTTGAGCCATCGAAAAATCGTATGCTGTTAACATGCTAATTTTTTCACCGGCTTGCTTCATTGCCTTTAAAACATGAGTAGTTATTTTTTTTACTTGACTGCCAACGGGGCTAAATTTATCATCCATTTAAATAAGATTAATACCAATTAAAAACAACAATAATAATTTTAACCAATTAAAGTTTAGAATTGGTAAAATTGTACTCAAAATCTAATCTACATTTTTTTTCTGACTATAGAATCATAATGGTAAATTTGCCATCCTTATAAAAAAATATGAAATCTTTAAAATTTCTAATAATTAGCTTTTTTGTTTTTACTTTAATCGGCTGCGAAACCGACTTAAATGTTAAAGCACCTTACAAAAGAATCCCAGTAATTTATAGCTTACTCGATCAAAACGACGAATATCATTTTGTAAAAATTTCAAAATTATTTAATGGTGATTTAGATGCTTACGAAATGGCTGCTGTTGCAGATTCATCAAAAGTTGACATCAAAGAAATTTATATAGAAGAGTATTTAAATGATAACTACGTTAAAACATATAGCTTAAAAGATACTTTAATAACCAATAAAGAGTCTGGTATTTTTGCTTCTCCCAATCAAACTATTTATTATTTTAAAGATGCCAATCTAAATTCTGAAAGCACCTTTAAATTGGTTGTAGATATAGGAGCCGAAGAGATTGCTACAGCAACAACTTCATTAATAAAAAATACAAGTGTTTTTCAAGATGTATCTTGGCAAAGATTTAGAACTACTCAACAAATTAGCTTTGCTGCTAATGCAGATTTAACTGAGTTACAATTAAATGTTGTTCCACCAACTTTAGCTAAGCAAACCGAGGTAAATATGTATTTTACTTATTGCACAAATTTTACAGATGGAACAACTGATTTAGATACCATCAAATATCAAATTGGTTCAAAAACTGTAGTGAACCCAGCTTCTCCTGCCGAGTTAAAATTTACCTTAGATCAAGCAGTATTTTACCAAAAAATTTTAGAAGATATTCCTGATGCAGATGAAACCCCCAACTTTTTAAATAGAGTTGCAGGTGTAGTGTTTTTTGATGTTGTTAATGCAGGGGAAGACTTATATTATTACATGGAAGTAAACTCGCCTGAGGCAGCGGTTTTTCAAGCGCGACCTCCTTTTACAAACATTGAAAATGGATTGGGAATATTCTCCGCTCGAACAACATTTAACACTATCGAAGATTTTCCGGGCGGTGAGCTAGGATTTGACTTGAATAAGGAATCGTTAAAAATTCTTTTAGAAGGTGAGTTTGCTCTTAAAAACGAAGACGAACAAAAGCAAGTTGAGGGCATTGTAAATAAAGGATTTATTGAAGGCGTAGTTTGTAACTAATTGCTGTCTTTTTGTCACAAAACCTCAAATAATCTCCTTATTTTTTTTTAAGTGTGCCAATGTTTCACAAATAATTGGCTGATTTTGGCATGGCATAAATGTTGAAAAGTGCCAACTTGAATTTTAATAGCAAATAATAATAAAAAGATATGAGTAAAATTATTGGAATCGACTTAGGTACTACCAATTCTTGTGTTGCAGTTATGGAAGGTAACGAACCAGTGGTAATTACTAATAGCGAAGGAAAAAGAACAACACCTTCTATTGTAGGTTTTGTGAAAGATGGCGAAAGAAAAGTAGGAGATCCTGCAAAACGTCAAGCAATTACAAATCCTGAAAAAACTATAAACTCCATCAAGAGATTTATGGGTTTGTCTTTCGCTGAAATTAATGGTGAGGATAGAAGAGTTTCCTATAAAATAGTTCAAGACAAAAATTTACCTAAAGTAAAAATTGACGATAGAAACTATACCCCTCAAGAAATTTCTGCCATGATTCTTCAAAAAATGAAGAAAACTGCTGAAGATTATCTTGGACATGAAGTTACAGAAGCTGTAATTACAGTACCAGCTTACTTTAACGATTCTCAAAGACAAGCAACCAAAGAAGCTGGTGAAATTGCAGGTTTAAAAGTTAGAAGAATTATTAACGAACCTACCGCTGCATCTTTAGCATATGGTTTAGATAAAAAAGGTCAAGACATTAAAATTGCTGTTTTCGATTGTGGTGGAGGAACGCATGATGTTTCTGTACTTGAATTAGGAGATGGCGTATTTGAAGTAAAATCTACAGATGGTGATACTCACCTTGGTGGAGACGATTTTGACAACGTAATTATCGATTGGTTGGCAGAAGAGTTTATTGCTGATGAAAATATTGATTTAAGAAAAGACCCAATGGCACTTCAAAGACTTAAAGAAGGTGCTGAAAAGGCTAAAATTGAATTGTCAAGTTCTTCATCAACAGAAATTAACTTGCCATACATTATGCCTGTTGATGGAGTTCCAAAACACTTAGTTAGAACTTTAAGCAAAGCAAAATTTGAGCAATTAGCCGATAGTTTAATCCAAAGAACTATTGCTCCTGCCAAAAAAGCATTAGAAAATGCAGGTTTAAAACCAAGCGATATTGATGAGGTTATTTTAGTTGGAGGTTCTACAAGAATACCTGCTATACAAGAAGCCGTTAAAAAATTCTTTGGCAAAGAGCCTTCAAAAGGTGTTAATCCAGATGAGGTTGTTGCAATTGGTGCTGCTATTCAAGGTGGTGTTTTAACAGGTGAAGTGAAAGATGTATTGTTATTAGATGTTACTCCACTTTCATTAGGAATTGAAACAATGGGTGGTGTTTCAACTAGATTAATTGAGTCTAACACTACAATTCCAACTAGAAAATCTGAAACTTTCTCTACAGCTTCAGACAATCAACCTTCTGTTGAAATTCACGTACTTCAAGGTGAGAGACCAATGGCAAAAGATAACAGAACTATTGGTAGATTCCATTTAGATGGTATTCCACCTTCACCAAGAGGAGTTCCTCAAATTGAAGTAACTTTTGATATTGATGCAAACGGTATTTTAAATGTTTCAGCAAAAGATAAAGCTACCAACAAAGAGCAAAGTATCAGAATTGAAGCTTCTACAGGACTTTCTCCTGAAGAGATTGATAAAATGAAAAGAGAAGCGGAGGCTAATGCTGATGCCGATAATAAAGCAAAAGAAAAAGTTGAAAAACTTAACAATGCTGATAATTTAATTTTCCAAACAGAAAAACAATTGAAAGAATTTGGGGATAAAATTCCTGAAGACAAGAAAAAACCAATTGAAGATGCATTGGCTGAATTAAAAACAGCTCACCAAAGTCAAGATGTTGCGGCAATTGATGGTGCAATGGAAAAACTTAATACCGTTTTTCAAGCTGCATCTCAAGAAATGTATGCTGCTCAGCAAGCTGCAGGTGCTCAAGGCGGAAGCCCAGAAGGTAATGCTCAACAAGCAAACCCTGATGGAAATGCTGCTGACGAAGTTACCGATGTAGACTTTGAAGAAGTTTCTGAAGAGAAAGCTAAGTAATATAACAGGTTATTTTTTTTAACCCCGCAATACTTTTTGTATTGCGGGGTTTTTTATTTCTTGTTTTTTAATTTGCCCCTAAAAAAAACTTTTTTTTGTAATCTTAAAACACCAGCCTCATAAAATTGTTAGCCTAAGAATGAAAGAAAAAAAACTAGCCAAAAGAACCTTGCTTCTATTGGGTATAATTACTGTTTTTGCGGCTTTTCAAATTCCAAAGCTTCAGTTTAATTACGATTTCGAAAAGTTCTTCCCTCAAGGAGATGAAGACTTAAAATTCTTTTTAGATTATCGTCAAAAATTTACTCCAGACACTGATTTTATTTTAGTTGGTCTAGAAAATGAAACTTCTGTTTTTAACCAAGAATTTTTACAAGAAGTTGAAAGGTTAACAGATACTTTAGAAACGCTTCCTTTTACCAATAGTGTAAGCTCCCCAACTCGCTTAAAAAGTTTAATTGTAGGGCCTTTTGGGCCAATTGAGGTTCCTTATATTCATGTTAGCAAACCAGAGTTATATGGTACAGACTCAGCTAGAATTTATCAAAGTCCTGATTTAATTGGAAGCTTTTTTTCTACCGATGCTAGAGCGGTTTCTTTGTTGATTAATACAGCTCCCCGAATGACCAAAGACGATAGCGATGTATTGGCTCGAGCATTACTCAAAAAACTCAAAAATTTTGAGTTTTATAACATCAGAACAGCTGGTAGAATGACTGGGCAGCTTTATTACATTACTAAAATGCAAACAGAGCTATCATTGTTTATTTCATTGTCGCTTATAATTTTAATTGTGTTTCTGTGGATTTCGTTTAGAAGCTTTTGGGGTGTTTGGGTTCCTATTGCAGTTGTATTGTTAACAGGATTGTTACTATTGGCTGCTATGAGTTTAACTGGCAAACCAATTGACGTTTTAACAGCAATTTTGCCAACCATTCTTTTTGTTGTAGGAATTTCAGATATAGTTCATATAATTTCTAGGTACTTAGAGGAGTTGCGTAATGGGCTTTCCAAAACCCAAGCGCTAAAAATTACTTTTAAAGAAATTGGGTTAGCCACATTTTTAACCTCGTTTACAACAGCAGTAGGTTTTTTAACCCTGCTTACTGTAAGTATTGGCCCTATTCAAGAGTTTGGAATATATACCTCTATTGGTGTTTTTTTAGCTTTTTTCTTGGCATTTACTTTACTACCTGCCATTTTAATGCTTAACAAGAAACCAGACATAGCTAGCAATCAAAACAATAAACTTTTTTGGTATCCCAAAATGCATTGGGCCTTAAGATTTACATTATCAAATAGAAAATCAATTTTAATAGGGTCTTTGCTAGTTTTTGTGGTTTCCCTTGTCGGGATAAGCAGAATAGAAGTTGATAATTTTTTACTTGAAGACTTATCAGATGGTGATCCTCACAAAAAAGACTTTGTTTTTTTTGAAAAGAAATTTGCAGGTGTTAGGCCATTTGAATTATTTGTGAAAACAAAAGACTCAACCAATAATATTTTCAATTACGATAATGTTGTTCAACTTAATAAGGTAAATCAATATTTAAAAGATGAGTATAAAGCTGGATTTTTAGTTTCAATTGTGAATTTTGTAAAAACTGCCAACCAAGCTATGCATGGCGGTAAACCTCAGTTTTATTCTGTACCTGAAACAGAAATGGAATATCAAAAGTTGATGCCAATTATTTCAAGAATGGAAAAAAGTAAGCAGCTTGAATCCTTCATCGCAAATAATGCTACTGAAATGAGATTTACCGGTAAAATGGAAGATTTAGGAGGAAAAACTATTAAGCAATACAACCAGAAATTTTATCAGTTTTTAGAAAAGGAAGGTCTAAATAATAAGTATGAATTCAAATTAACTGGTACAGCATTGCTAATTGATAAAAACAACGAAACCCTTGCAGGAGATATGATGATGGGTTTGGTGATAGCATTTTTAGTAATTGGGTTTATTATGGGTTTTTTGTACAAAAGCCCTGACATTGTGATTATTGCTTTGATCCCAAATATTTTACCACTACTGTTAATTGGGGGAGTAATGGGATTCTCTGGAATTGATTTAAAGGTTTCTACCTCAATAATTTTTACAATAGCTTTTGGTATTGCTGTAGATGATACCATACATTTTATGAGCAAGCTAAAACTTGAGTTAAACAAAGGCAAAAGCCTTTTATATGCCCTTAAACGAACCTATATTTCTACAGGAAAAGCAATTGTTGTTACAAGTATTATTTTGTGTTCAGGCTTTATTAGCTTGGTGTTTTCAACCTTTGCAAGTACCTTTTACGTAGGGGTTTTGGTAAGCATGACATTGCTATTTGCAGTATTGGCAGACTTATTATTATTACCTGTTTTGCTTGTTAATTTCTACAAACCCAAAAAGGCAAAACTATCCTAACCGATACAATAGTTGTATAAACAATTATTATGCATCCATGTTAATTGGCTTTATTAATATTGTTTAAAATTTTACCTAACCTAAATGGAAATAAAATTAGATGTTTTGGCTTTTGCCGCTCACCCAGATGATGTAGAGTTAAGTTGTTCGGGTACATTATTAAAGTTAACCAAGCAAGGAAAAAAAGTTGGTATTGTTGATTTAACGCAAGGTGAACTTGGAACAAGAGGAAGCGCTTCTCTTAGGTTAATTGAAGCCCAAAATTCTTCAAAAATTTTAGGTATTTCAGTAAGAGAAAACCTAAACCTTGGAGATGGTTTTTTTGAAAATAACCAAGAAAATAAAATTAAAATAATTGAAGCCTTAAGAAAATATAAACCGACTATGGTTTTAGCAAATGCGTTAACTGATAGGCATATTGACCATGGCCGAGGAGCAAGATTAGTTGCTGACGCTTGTTTTTTATCTGGTTTACGAAAAATTGAAACTAAAACAGACGGGGTTCCTCAAGAAGCATGGAGGCCTAATTTGGTTTTACATTACATTCAAGATTATTACATGAAACCGAATATTGTGGTTGATGTAACAGAGGTTTGGTCACAAAAAATAGAATCTATAAATGCATTTTCATCTCAGTTTTACTCTGCAGATTCAAAAGAGCCTGTAACACCTATTTCTGGCGAAGATTTTTTTGAGTTTTTAGAAGGCAGGGCAAAAGAAATGGGCAGACCTGTTGGTGCTAAATATGGTGAAGGTTTTGTTTGTGAAAGGCCTTTGCAAATTGAAGATTTAACCCTCTTAGGCTAATTTTTTTCCAAACATTTGCGATATTTTTTCCTTTACTAAGTTTATTTCATCTTGTTGTGGAATAAAAAAAGATGTAGGAATCTGCCTTTCTTTTTTAAAGTAGAAACCTAAAACAGTTAAAGCTCCAAAATAGCTGATACTAGCAGAAATCGCAGCACCTTCAATACCAAACCTTGGAATTAGGAATATGGCAAAAACAAGGTTAATAACCAAGCTACAAAAGGACGCGGTTGCATTTATGTATATTTTGCCAAGTCCCGAAAAATAGTGACTCATTTGGGCTTTGTAAGCAATAAAGCAAATTCCGGGTCCTAATAATAAAATCACACTTTTTACCGATTCAAAATCTTTTCCTAGTAGGTAAGTAAATAATTCGTTTGGAAGAATTACCAAAAAAATCCATCCTAAGAAGGTAATTAAAAAATTCATTTTTGCTAAACCAAGTGTTAGCCTTTGACTTCTTTTTTTGTTTTTTTCGTGGGCAACTTCAGCCATTAAAATTCCTGCAGAACTTCCGCTAAAAAGTAATAATGCCTCTGTAAAAGAAATGGCTGTAGAATATACTCCAATAAGCGCCGTAACGCCTATTATGTAAAAGTTTATTCTATTGGTTAAAATATGAAACATATTGGCTAACTGGTTCTGAAGACCATTTTTTATTAATATTTTAAAATGATTTTTACTAGGAAAAATTCCATTTCCTTCAATGTAAATAAAAGTGAAAATTGAGCTTAACAGAAAAGCAATGATAGAAGCAGCATAAAGTCCTTTGATGTATATCATCAAAGTTCTTTCGTTGGTTTGAAAAATATACCAAAGCACGACTGAAAATAAAACCACAAAGTAGGAAAGGTGAATAATATTAAAAGGCAGTATTTTCTTTTTGCCAAAGAGTAAAATATTATTCGAAACTTTTACAATAGCCAATAAACCTAAAAACAAAATGTGGATTCCATATCCTTCAGGAATTAGGTTGAACTGGTTAAAAACAAAGCTGATGATAAAAGCAGAAGCAATTCCCCATAAATAGGAGGGAAGTAGCAATGGCTTTGTGTTGGTTTTAGGAATTAAATAGATTAAGGCAGGTCCACCAATTACTTCACTTAACATGGTAATTATTGCAATTGCCAAAACAACCAAACTAATCTCACCTCTTATTTCGGCCCCCATGTATTTTGAAGTAACGATTACCAAAACAAAATTCATAATGGCAATTAAAAACTTAGAAGAAAAGGTGGTTAAAATGTTTTTAAACATGCCTTTAAACTACTGTTTGGTAAATTAAATTGTATTGGGAAGCAATCGCTTCTACCGAAAATTTCTGTCTAGCCATTTCGCTTCTTAATTTCTTGTTTTCAAAACTGTAAAGTTTCTGATAGAAAATTTCTAATCCTTCAGCCAATTTATCAACCTCATTTGGTTTTAGTAAAAACACATTTTCTTCATCGTGTTTAAAATGCTCTTCAATACCACCAACATTTGTAGAGATAATTCGTGAACCACAAGCTTGGGCTTCTTCTAAAACACAAGGCAGGTTTTCGTAATTTGAAAAAAGAATAAATGCCAAACAACCTTGCATTAATTTAGCAATATCTTCAGATTGTTGGGCTCCTAAAATTTCAACTTTCGTTTCAATTCCCAAACTTTTTATTTTTTCTACTACATGCTGAGTTTCTTCATCCCCAACTATTTTTAATTTCACGTCCTTTCTATCTCGGGTAAACTTTTCAAAAGCCTCTAATGTTCCAAAAATATTTTTGTGATTTTGTTTCAAATGCGAAACATGTAAAAAGTAATTTCCTATTTTTTCTTGGGGATGAAAGATTTCAAAATCAACCACATTGGGTATTGAGATGTAATAATTTGCTAAACCTTTTAAACCCATGTTTTGTCCTAAATTATCAGAAACAGGACAAATTTTTTCCGCCTTTTTCCCTGTTATTTGAATTAATTTTCTCTCAAATAAGCTCAAGGTTTCAAAGTAATTATTTTCAGGTAAAAAGCCAGTCCAATGTTCAGTTATAATATATTTTAACTTGTAAAACCATTTTAAATATAGAGCAAAAAAGCCCAAAGGCCTTATCACATTTAGATGAACCAAATCTAATTTACAAGTTTTGCTTATCTCATTAAAGCCCAATTGCAAAGCCTTATAAACAAAAAGTAATTTTTCAATTTTGGTTAAAGGATTTTTGTAATAAACAATAACCTCAGTAAGGTTTCCTTCTTGGTTTTTTTCAATTGAAAATGGTTTCTTTAAATCTGGAAGTGATGTAGCAAAAAGAACAAAAACATTATGCTGAGTGGCAACTGCTTTTGCATGCCTTTGCACAAAATTGCCAAGTGTTGGAGATTTTTTATTGGGATACCAACTGCTTAAAAAAAGAATATTTAGCTTTTTCATTTAATGCTTTTCCGTAACCTTAACGAGTTGGTAACCACAAATAAACTTGATAAACTCATAGCACCCGCTGCTATCATAGGGTTTAAATAACCTAAAGCTGCCAAAGGTATTGCGATAGCATTATAAAAAAACGCCCAAAACAAATTTTGTTTTATGATAGAAAAAGTATTTGAAGATAATTTTAAGGCTTTGTCAAGGTTCGTAAATAATTGTTTCTCTTCAATTATAATATCAGCAGAATTGATTGCTACATCAGTTGCTTTTGCAAGCGAAATACCTAAACTAGCCTTGGTTAATGCAGGTCCATCGTTAATTCCATCTCCAATAAAAATGGTCAATCCCTTTTGGTTGTATTCATCAACCAACTTAATTTTTTCTTCAGGTTTTTGCGAGGAAAATACTTTTTTTATCCCTACTTCATCAGCCACTTTTTGGCAGTTTTCAATATTGTCTCCACTAATTAATATGGTTTCTATATTTTGAGATTCTAAACTTGAAATAACCTTTTTAGCATTATTTCTAATCATCGAACTCATAATTATTTCCCCAATAATTACATTATTTTTTTCTATTGCAATGCCGTTAAATTCGGTTTGTAAATTTCCTATCCTATAATGATTGCCTTCTAAATCATCCCCAACCACACCAAATCCTTTTATTTCTTTGGTATTTATAAAAGGTTTTAATTTTTTTGAGCTTTTATAATGACTTAATAAAGCTTTTGCTATTGGGTGCAAAGAAGATTGCTCTATACCGTAAATTACATTAATAATTTCTTGTTCATTTTCATTACGATAGGTAATAAGGTTTTCAACGGTTAACTCAGTTTGGGTAATTGTGCCTGTTTTATCAAAAAGAAAATATTTTGCTTTATGAAGAGCCTCTAAACCTTTACTGCTTTTAAAAAAGATTCCGCTTTTTGCTCCTGTTCCCAAAGCTACAGCAATTGCAGTGGGTGTTGCTAGACCCATAGCGCATGGACAAGAAATTACCAAAACAGAAATAGCATTAATAGCTGCAACTTCGAAAGGGGCCCCCATAAAATGCCAAACAACCAATGTAATTATTGAAATCACAACTACAATTGGTACAAATATGGCTGATATTTTATCGGCCATTAATTGGATTTCTGGTTTTTGAGTGCGGGCTTTTTTAGCCAACTCGATTATTGAAGACAAGTAGGTATTCACTCCAACTTTATTAGCAACCATAACAAAATTGCCTTCTGTATTGATAGAGCCTGTAATTACTTTCTGTCCTTTTCCTTTAAGTATTGTTTCATTTTCACCGGTAAGTAAGGCTTCATCAAGCAACCCTTCTCCCTCAATAATGGCACCATCAGCGGGAATTTTTTCACCATCTTTCACCCATAAAAAATCACCAGGCTTTATATCTTTTACATCGATATTAGTTCCTTCTTTTTCATTTAAATTTTTGATTTTAAATGCCTTTTGGGGCAATAGTTTTGAAAATGCCTTGATGGCATCTTGGGTTTTTGCCAATGAGTTTTTTTCTACATATTTTCCAAATAGAACCAAGGTTACAATTACAGCACCCGTTTCGAAGTACAAACTAGGGTTGCCAATAATTAAGTGGTATAATGACAGAAAAAAGGCAGAGTAACAGCCTAAAAGCACCATAACATCCATGTTGGCAACTCCATTTTTAATGGAGCCCAAACCTGTTTTGCCAAAATGTTTGGTTGCCAAAATAACTACTACCAAACAAAGAATAAGTTGGAAATATCCATTATAAGGAAAAAACATGGCAAGCAACAATGGAATACTAGCTAATGTCGATATAATCAAACTTTTGGTGTAATGATTACTTTGTTCGCCTGTTGTTTCTTCACTTGAAGATTCTAGAACTTTATACCCAGTGTTCTCAATGGCTTTAATAAAGTTGATTGGATTACTTTCATTATGCTCAAAATTGGCTTCTCCACTAATAAAATCAACAGATATATTTGCTCCGCCTTGTTTTTTTATGGCATTCGATACGCTAAGAGAGCAATTAGCGCAAGTCATTCCCGAAATCTTAATATTTTCTGTTTTTGCCATTTGACAAAGGTATTAATGAAAATGCAGTAAAAATTTGTTTTTAATCAATAGGAAATTATTACTTTTGTCGTCCCAAATTATGGTGGTTGTAGCTCAGCTGGTTAGAGCATCGGTTTGTGGTACCGAGGGTCGTCGGTTCGAACCCGATCATCCACCCTTAAAAAGGAGATTCTAACGAGTCTCCTTTTTTTATTTAAAACTTTCACCAATCTTTTTTTACGTTTCACATAACTCATTTTACAGTTCACCATTTTTGTAGGTTTAAGCCTCATTTTGCTTGGTAATTTGGCGTCCTATATCAAAAAAAGAAAGATGAATTGCGAAATGTTTTTTCATCAAAAAAACCAAACGAAAGTCTTGAGTTTAAAATTACCTTAGGAAGCTGGGAAAAGTTTAGAAACAGACCAATTATGAAATGATATTGAAAATCGATTTTTAGAGATCGGAATAGAGGATACAGTTAAGATTCAAATAAAAGGTTGGAAAGACTTACCTAATTAACTTCCCCTTTAAAATTGGCTTTGAATTCATCAAAGCTTGTTTCAAAGTTTTTTTGCTCTCCAAAAAACTTAAGCATGGGTTCAAAGTCTTTTGCTGTATGATAACCAGGAATAATAGACATTCTTTCTATTTTGTTATTGAAAACTACAAATTTTGGATACCCCATTTGGTTATCTAATAATGCACGAGCAAACTGATGTGTACTTCTTGAAGCATCAGGGTTTTGATTTACAAAAGTATTTCCAGCAAAATTTATAGTGTCTTTTCCCTCAGCGTTGAACTTTACAGCATAATAATTTTCGCTCATGTATTTGGCGATAACTGGGTTTCCAAATGTAGAAGCATCCATTTTTTTACACCACCCGCACCAATCAGTGTAAACATCAACAAAAATTAGTTTTGGATTTTGCTTGTTGGCTTCCACTGCTTCATCCCAACTCATCCAGTTTACTTTTTGAGCATTAAGCCCAAACGAAATAATAATTGCTAAAAAAGTAATTGCTGTTTTCATGCAAAGGGCTTAATTGTTTTGAAATGCAGCTGCTGCTTCTTGTTGAGCTTTTCTAATTTGTTCTTGTTTTTCTAAATATTGGTTGTACCTGACGAATTCGTTTGTTTTAAAAAATAAAAGAGTTCCTAATAGTGGTTCAACTTGCTGGAAACCTTTAATAATATGTTGACGGGTAAAATTCTCGTCTAAAATAACAAAAGAAGGATAACTCAATTGGCCATCTAACAAAGAAACTGCAAATTGGTGAGTGCTTCTTTTAGAACCGGGGTTTGGATTTGTAAAAGTGTAGCCATTAAATTCTAGTGTTTCTTTCATTTCTGCATCTAGCTTTACCGCGTAAAATCCTGAATTCATAACTGCAGCAATATTAGGATCTAAAAAAGTAGAAGCGTCCATTTTTTTACACCATCCACACCAATCTGTATATACATCTAAAAAAACCTTTTTTCTTTCGGTTTCTTGTGCTTTTACCATTTCATCCCAACTCATCCAAGTAAT
>JABAYK010000057.1:15261-24604 GCA_018609045.1 Flavobacteriales bacterium | reverse complement strand
TTTGTCTAAACTAGTATTTTCTGTTTTTCATTTAGCAGATGATGTTTTGCATTTATTGAGAAAAGGAGGCTCTTTTTTATTTAACGAAATATCTAATAAAGACCTTCCGGGCGAACCTATTTCGAGAATGAAGTTTTTGACATATGTGGGAGCTGCATTTTTTACAATTTCTTTAGGAAGCATTGGTTATGGAATATTTAGAGGGAGATTTGCTTTCAGGGTTTTGAAAGAAAAATTAGGTTTTAACCATTTGCCAAAATCCTTTAACGGATTTCGAATTGTTCAAATATCTGATATTCATATTGGTAGTTTTCCAAAATACCATCCATCGGTAGCAAAAGCCATAGAAACCATCAATAACTTAAAACCAGATGTAATTTTCTTTACAGGAGATTTGGTTAACAATGTAGCTCCAGAAATGGAAGGTTGGGATGAAATTTTTAATAAGCTAGAGGCACCTTATGGTAAATTTTCAATTTTAGGAAACCATGATTATGGCGATTATTACCAATGGCCAAACCTTCAAGTAAAAAAAGAAAATTTAGATGAGGTAAAAAAATATCATGCAAAAATGGGCTTTGATTTACTTTTAAATGAAAACCGAACTATTGAAAAAGAAGGCGAAAAAATTCATTTAATTGGAGTTGAAAATTGGGGAAAACCACCTTTTGTGCAATATGGCGATTTAGCTAAGGCCAGACAAAATGTGCCTGAGGAAGCTTTTAAACTTCTTCTTTCTCATGACCCTTCGCATTGGGATGAGCAAGTAATAGGCAAAACCAATATAGACATTACCTTTTCGGGCCATACGCACGGAATGCAGTTTGGTATTGAAATACCAGGCATAAAATGGAGTCCAGTAAAATATAAATACCCTCGTTGGGGCGGATTGTACAATGTAGAGAATCAGTATTTATATGTAAACAGAGGTTTTGGCCACATTGGATTTGCAGGTAGGGTAGGAATGCCGCCAGAAATTACCGTAATTGATTTAGAAAACAAAGCATAATTTTAAGGCTCTGTTACCTAAATGTGTTTTATGGTAAAACCCTTTAATGTTTTTAAAAAATAGCACTTTATATAAAGCCAAGTTAAATCCTGAAAAGGTTACAGAAATACTGTACAAAGATTTTGGCAAAAAGCTATTTTTTTATGCCAAAAAAACTTGGAATCTTAACGAAGACACTTCTTGGGATTTAATTAACCAAACCTGCTTTAAGGTAGCCGATAAATTCTCCCAATTAGATTTTAAAGCAGATAATCAACTTAATTCTTTTGTTTTTAAGGTTTTTATAAACCTATTAAAAAATCATTTTAGAGATCATCCTACAAACGAATTTGCTATGGAGGATTCTGTAATTGAAAATATTTCAAATCAAACCAAGGTTGAACCTGAAGATGAAACATCAAGATTAAAAGCACCCTTACTTGTTGAAATGGAAAATGAATTGGCCAAATTAGAAAGTTGGCAAAAAGATTTGCTTCTGCTTAGAGCCCAAGGCTTAACCTATAAAGAAATTGCTAATTATTTGAAAAAGCCCACAAAAAACTTAAAGGTTTATTACGGGAAGTTAATCCATCAATTAAAAGTAAAACTAAACTCATAAACCATGAAAAATAACCCAATAACATCTGAACAAATACATGGTTTAGTTAAGCAAAGCTTTTTAAATCTCGATTTAGACAACCCTCAAAATCATAAAATCATGAATTCAGTAGCCCAAAGTGTTCTTTCACAAAAGCCATTTTATTTTCAATTTTCATCACCAATGAAAATTTTTATTGGTTTAATTATCTCATTGTCAGTTGGATTTAGTTTTTTTAAATATTCTAAAAATCAGAATAATCTAAAGCAAAACTTGCATGATTTCATTATTATTCAAGATTCAATAAAAACAGAAGAAATAAAGAATATTAATAATTCTGAAAATAGGATTGATAGTATTTCTAAACTTAATACACTGCCTGTTTATCTAACTAAAATTGAATTGCCAGAAAGTATAGAAATACAGATGAAAAAAATACATCTCGATTTTAATAAGAAAACGCCTGAAATTAAATTTGAAAAAAAACAAGCTTATGTTTTCCCAAATTTGAATGAAGAAGACCGAAAGGAAACAATTAAGCAAAAAGAGAAAATGCTAAAAAGTTTGCTAAAGACAGATAAAAAGGTTTTTAGTTTTATTCCTGGTGGTGTTTACAATAAAAATTCAGATGGCCCCTTAGAAATTGAACCATTTTATATGCAAATTACAGAGGTTACAAATTTAGAATATAGAACTTATCTTTTTGATTTACTGATGCAAAATAGGCAGCAGGAATTCTTGGAATCTAAACCAGATCAAAACCAATGGATTTATGAATTTGGTGAAGGTTCATCTCCTTATAAAGACCATTATTTTTCTCATCCTGCTTACAATAATTATCCTGTTGTAAATATATCTCGAAAAGGAGCTGAAAATTACTGCAAATGGTTATTTGATGAAATTGAGAAAATAGATTCTAGAAAATCTAAAATTCAATTTTCAAAAATTAGATTACCCAAGGAGAAAGAATGGGAGTACGCTGCATCTGCAGGTGGTGCGCAATTTCAATACCCTTGGGGCGGGCCTTATGTTAGAAATTCAAAAGGATGTTATTTGGCTAATTTTAAATTAGAATTAGGTGAGAATAAATGTGAAGATTGCGATACAGTTTTTGAAAATGCCAAAACCACGGCAGGTTCAATATTAGGAGAACATGATGTTACAGCGCCTGTAGCATCTTATATTCCAAACTCGTTTGGGTTGTATTGCATGAGTGGAAATGTTGCCGAAATGGTAATTTATGGTGATGGAACTCCGGGCACTAAAGGTGGAAGTTGGCAAAGTACTTCTCAAGAGCTTCAAATAAATGGAAATGATCGATTAATTGGAATTACAGCACCTTCTACAGAAATAGGTTTTAGACCAATAATTGATTTTTTTGATGGAGAATTAGATTCCCAATAAAAAAATGCAAGGAACCTTATTAAGATTTGGTTTCGAAGATTTCCATTCTTCAATAGATTTTGTTTTAATGTAACTTTTTGAGGTATTTAAGTTAGCGGCTAAGCAAAGCTTGGTTGATGGAGAACAAATTTTTATCAAATCATCAATCATTTGATTATTTCTGTAAGGAGTTTCCATAAAAATTTGGGTTTGCTCTTGATTTCGTGAAAGCCCTTCTAAAAACTTAATTTTTCTGCTTTTCTCCTTTTTATCGATTGGTAAATAACCATGAAAAGAAAAAGATTCACCATTTAATCCAGATGAAGCCAATGCAAGTAGAATAGAGGAGGGGCCAATAAGCGGCTTTATTTCAATTCCCATTTCATGGGCCAACATGATTAAGTTTTCTCCTGGATCGGCAACGGCTGGCATACCTGCTTCAGAAATAAGCCCAGCATTTTGTCCATTTAGCAATGGCTGCAACCATTCGTAGCCAATTGACCCCTTCGATTTTTTATTGGGTAACTCTTTAAGTTTAATTTCATCAAAACTTAAAGGGTGACTCATTTTACTCAAAAAACTTCTCGATGACTTTTCTCTTTCTACAAAAAACAAACTCAAACTTTGAATTATGTTTTGATTTTCTTGTGGAAATGAAGTTTCTATTTCTTCATCGCCAATAAAATTCGGAATTAAATAAAGTTTCCCTAAACCAGCCATATCAATTGTTTTGTAGAATTACTTCACAAGCATCATCAAGCATGTAATAAACTTTGTCAAACCCATCTAACCCTCCAAAATAAGGATCTGGAACTGAGCGGTTTTCGCCTTTGTTCGTTAGGTTTAAAATCATGGTAACTTTTGATTCATCAAGTTCATTTCGAGATAAACTCAAAATATTTTTATAGTTAGAATCATCCATAGCATAAATTTCATCAAATTCATCAAAATCAGTTACGGTAAATTGCCTTGCTCTTAAATCTGAAATGTCAATTCCGCATTTGGCCATGGTTTCAACTGCTCTTTTATCTGGGTGTTCACCAACATGGTAATCTCCTGTTCCTGCTGAATCAATTTCAATATTAATTCCTTTATCAAAGGCTTTTTTTCTTAAAATTCCTTCTGCCATTGGCGACCTACAAATGTTGCCTAAGCATACCATCAAAACTTTTTTCACCATGTTGTAAAAATAAAAAAACCGCCAAGCCTATTGGCGAGACGGTTTTAAATTAAAAATCAAACTTATGCTATTGTATTGCAATTTTCTTTTCTAAATCTGCAATGTAGCCTCTAAATCTTTTATCTGTATCTAGCAAGTTATTTACGGTTTTACAAGCATGTAAAACAGTTGCATGGTCTTTACCTCCGCATTGAGCACCAATACTTGCTAACGAAGCTTTGGTCATTTTTTTGGAGAAAAACATAGCAATTTGTCTTGCTTGAACTACTTCACGTTTTCTAGTTTTAGATTTTAGCAATTCAATTGGTAATTCGAAATAATCACAAACTACTTTTTGGATGTAATCAATAGAAACTTCACGTGCCGTATTTTTTACAAACTTGTCTATCATATTTTTGGCCAATTCCAAAGTGATAGATTTTTTGTTTAGTGATGATTGAGCTATTAATGAAATTAAAGCCCCTTCTAACTCACGAATATTGGTTGTAATAGAGTAGGCTAAATATTCGGTTACTTCTTTTGGCAATTCTATACCTTCTTGGTACATTTTCATTTCTAGAATTTTAATTCTAGTTTCTAAAGAAGGTGCTTGTAAATCTGCCGATAATCCCCATTTAAACCTTGACAATAACCTTTGCTCCATGCCTTGCATTTCAACAGGTGGCTTATCAGAGGTTAAAACAATTTGCTTTCCTGTTTGGTGTAAATGGTTAAAAATGTGGAAGAAAACATCTTGGGTTTTCTCTTTGCCAGAGAAAAATTGAACATCATCAATGATTAAAACATCAATCATTTGATAGAAATGTACAAAATCGTTTTGGTTGTTGTTTCTTACAGATTCAATAAATTGTTGGGTAAACTTTTCTGAACCAACAAATAATACAGTTTTGCTTGGGTGGTTTTTCTTAATTTCAATTCCTATAGAATGCGAAAGGTGAGTTTTACCTAAACCAACTCCGCCGTAAATAAGCAATGGATTAAAAGCTGTGCCTCCGGGTTTGTTGGCTACAGCAAAACCTGCTGAGCGAGCTAATCTGTTAGATTCGCCTTCTACAAAGGTCTCGAAAGAGTAATTGGGATTAAGTTGTGAATCTACAACTACTTTTTTAAGTCCTGGAATAATAAAGGGGTTTCTAATAGTTTTAGATCCAATGTCAAGTGGCATAGCCACCGCTGCGTTGCGAACATCTTTTGAATTAGATGTAGGAACTTTAATAGCATAGGGAGGTTTGCTGGAGTTGAAGTTGTTCTCCATAATAATGCTGTACTCTAATTTTCCCTCAGCCCCAAGTTCTTTTTTGATGGTTTTCTTTAACAATGTAATGTAGTGTTCTTCTAGCCATTCATAAAAAAATTGACTAGGTACTTGAATCGTTAATACATTGTCTTTTAGTTTGATTGCTTTAATCGGCTCAAACCATGTTTTGTAACTTTGGATACTCACGTTGTCTCGAATTACTTCTAAACAACTTTTCCAAACTTCTTCGTGTGTTTTACTCATTAGTTAAATACCCAAATTTTAAGGTCAATAAAATAGTTTCTTACCTTTATAAAATTAGATAACGGTGGGGGCAATAAAAGTTATCCCTTTTTATAAAGGCTTACAAATATTCATATTAATAAGTAGAAAAAAAAACTAAATAAGGGTTGTTTCTTTAAGAAATTTTACATCTATTTTTAGTACTTATTTCGGTTATTTAAGTCAAGTTATTGAGCAGTAAAATATTAACCCAATATTACCTGATTTTAAGCCAAACATTAATAGACAAAAAAAAATGAAAAGCAAATTTTTTATCAAGAAAAAATAAATTAATTCCCGCATAAAATAGCTTTAAAATGCCTTTAATTTGTTTACTTATTAACAACTATCGAAAATAAACAATGTTTGTTCATAAATCAAAAATTAGAATAAGATACGCTGAGACTGACCAAATGGGTTATGTGTATTATGGAAATTATGCAACTTTTTTTGAAGTAGCTAGGGTAGAAGCTCTAAGAAGTTTAAATTTTAGTTACAACGAATTGGAAAAATCTGGCATAATGCTACCTGTGCTAGAACTGCAAATAAAATATGTAAAACCTGCATTTTATGATGATGAAATTGTAATTGAGACTACCATTAGAGAAATACCTAAAGCCCGCATAAGGTTTGAATATAAAACCTACAACCAAAAAGGTGATTTGCTAAATTTTGGAAACACTGCTTTGGTGTTTGTTGATATTAAAACCAAAAAGCCAACCCAAGCTCCAAAAGACTTAGTAGAAAAGCTTGAAAAATTTATTGAGTCAAAATAAGTTTTTGCGCGAAATAGGGCGTTTTTATAATATAAACTCCCTCAGGCAAATGCTCAAGATTTAAAACTTCATTTTGATTCTGAACATTAATTACATGTAACTCTTGCCCAATTGCATTGTATATTTTTATAGGTAAAGAAAAACTTGCGACTTTATCTAAATACACATTTTTTTCGTGCGAATAAATTAGAAATTCTTGGTGTTTTTCAATTTCTTCCAAACCAACGGGTGGACATGTTTGTAAAAACCCTCTATTAATAAATACATTGCATAATTCGATTCTGTTGGCTCCATTGTTTATTAAGTCATCTGCAAAAACAATAAATTTTGCAGCATCTCTTAAGGTAATGTTGTTGATGTGGCTGTAAACTGATTCAATAATTAATTTATCTGTTGTTTCTGCACCTAACTTTTCCCAAATCTCAATTAAGGCTCCTGTAAACATTTCTCCATCAGTATAGATGTTGTTTTTTAAATCGTTTGGATAAAACTTATTGCTGTTTGCAATTCTTCCCGGCCAAAACTCATTGTGTCCATCCCAATTAAAAATTTGATGCCAATTGAAAGGGTTTGTTTTTCTAGAATGTGAAGCGGCAAGGTAATCGCCAAAAGATTCTTCAAATGCGGCCCTCTCATTACCATTTTGGGCATTTGGAGAAATAGAATTGTAAATGGCATGACCAAACTCATGAATAATTACATCTGCATCTTCAGCATCATCAACACCACCAGTACCAAAAGTTAAACGGGGAGGTGAATTAAAACTATTAAAAGAGGATTGGTCAGCGCCATTAAAACCATGGGCATCTACATCAATAATATAGTTAACTAGGTTTCCATAACCTAATTGATTTAAATAATCCTTAAAATTTGAGATGTGATAAATTACATTAAAGTCTTCGAACCCAGATTGATTTCTGGTAAATTTTGGAATCGAATCCACATATACATTTGGTGGAATAATAGGCGCGGAAAACTCTTTAATGGAAACATGTTTATTTTGGGTTAAGATTTCACCATTAGAATTTAAATCAAGGTTGAGAGATTTTTGAAAAAGCTGATTTTCTAAAAAAGCAGAATTACTATCTAAATTGTCAGATATAGAATCTCCATACTCAGTATTAGAAGAGGTAAGAGGGTCGGGGTAGTGAACCCAAACATTTAAAGCTGTGTCTGCTTTGTGATATTTTAATAAATCTCTTTGGCTTAAAATTTCGCCACTTTCGTCGACAATTAGTTCTTCAAAGTGCGTTGCATTTTTAGAGTATTTTAATTGAAATGCAGGAATTAGTTCATTTTGATGGTAATAGTAAATTGAATCTATTTTATAAGGAATGTTATCTGGCAATAGATTTTTAATTGTTTCTGAACTATTGAATTGTTTAAGGTTATCAATAGAATATGTATTTTTTGGTTTATTTGATTTTATTTCAAAACAATTTAAACTGCTGTAGGGCTCCAAAATTTTTGATGACTCATCATAAATAGATATTCCGTTTATTTCTTTTTCAATAAAGTAATAAGTAGCAAAAGGAGAATATTTTATATTTTCATTTTCGGTTGAAACTTTTTGATTAACATAACTTTTCGAAACCTCTTTTATGCTTGTATTTTGCCCAATTGATTGCAAGGCGAAAAAAAGTAAAATAAAAAGGGATTTAAATTTCTTCAATTTTTATATCAGGTAAGTTTTCGAAAAGAGAGTTTAACCAAGTTATTAAATGGTATTCAACTTCAACAAAAATAGCGTAGTTATTAGTGTATTCTTCGTTAATAATGGCAATTCTGTTTTGATTTATTATTTGGTTTACACTAGAAATATTATCAAAAGAGACAATTATTTTTAGTTGAGTGGTTGGGATTTTTGAAACAATTTCAGCATTTTCTATGGCTAATTCAGTTGCAGTTCTGTAAGCATTTATTAAACCTCCAACCCCAAGTTTTGTTCCTCCAAAATACCGAACTACTATAGCTAAAGAATTTTGTAATTCAGCTTTTTTTAGTTGGTTAAATATTGGTAAACCTGCTGATCCTGAAGGTTCTCCATCATCACTATAACGCTCAAAAGGTTGGTTTCCGTTGGCAATTATGTAACTAAAACAATGGTGATTTGCTTTTGGATGAAGATTTTTTATCTCTTCTAATTTTTGTTTTGCATTATGTTCGTTTGCAACTGGAAAAATAAAACCCAAATGTTTACTGCCTTTTTCTTTAAAAAGAGATTGTCCAGGTTTGGTTACACTATTAATTTTTATAGGGTTATCCATTACTAAATGCAATTAAGCTAATGGCTAAAATGCTAATAGCTACACCTATATAGTTTTTGATAGATAACTTTTCGCCAAACCAAATCAATGAAATTAAGGTGGATACCAATACAACACCCATGTTATTTATTGGAAAAACAATTGAGCTTTCTAAGCCTGAACCTTCTAAGGCCTTAAGCAAAATGTAAATTGAAAAGTAATTTGGTATGCCTAAAACCAAACCAAACAGCAACGATTTTTTAGAAGGTATTTGTTTTTTATATAATAAATAAACAATACCAAAAATAGCAGCAATAGCAAAAGCTGTTGGGGTAAATAATCCTAATTGATTTGAATCTACAACTTTCGCTTCGGCAAAGTTTAGGGTTGCATCTAACAAACCGCTGCCTGCAAAAAGAATTAATGGTAAAACCCAGCTTACTTTTATGGTAGTTTTCTCTTTTACGGTAACCAAATAAATTCCTAACAAGGCCAATATTATTCCTAAAATCTTAAAGTAAGAATATGAATCTTGGTATAGTAATATTGCTACAATTACAGGAATTATTACCGACATTTTATTGGATACTGAGGCTACAGAAACACCATTTTGTTGGGTTACTTTGGCCATTACATTAAATAATGTAATAAAT
>JABAYK010000057.1:11790-15251 GCA_018609045.1 Flavobacteriales bacterium | reverse complement strand
TGTAATACCAAAACTCGAATTTAATTGAGAGATTGAAGGTGTATTTCCAAAAAGAAAAAATCCTAATACAGAAGCAACCAGGTAATTTACAATTATAGCCTCAAGGTTATTTACCTCGTATTTGTTGAAAATTTTGAAAATAGCAAAAATGAGAGATGAGAATAAAATGCTAGCAATTAACCAAATCAATTTAGTTTAATTTAGAATTTAACTCCTTTTTTATTTCAATTAGCGCTTTATTGGAAATGTTTTTTAATTCGGTTAAAGCTTCAAAACCTCTGCTTGAAAGAATTTCTTTTTCGTTGGAGTTGTTAAAAAAGTTAATTACATGCAAAGAGTTAAGCCCAATTGTGCCAAAAGGAGAGTTTAGCTTGTGGGCAATTCTTTTAATCTGTCCAAGGTTTTTTTCTTCGTATGCAATTTCAAGTTTTTCAAGGTATATTGGAACATCTTCAGATATTGTGGCAAGCATTTCTTTAACGAACTTTTCCTCTCCGTTTGCAAGTCTTTTTATATAATCGAGTTTAATTACTTCGTATTTGTTTTCTTCTTTTTTAAAATTTAAGTCCATTAATTCAGAATGATCTTTTGTAACATTAAATTTTTTCAAAACACTTTTTAGTTCACTTGGGTCAAAAGGCTTTATGAGATAATCATTAATTCCTGCCAAAAGATATTTGTTTAATTCTTCCCTAAAAATTTGAGAAGTTAAGGCTACAATAGGCAGAGTATTATTGTTACATTTTAGTTTTCTTATTGCTTGAGCGCATTCAATACCATTCATCTCAGGCATTTGAATATCTAGCAAAACTATTTTGTATTCATTTTTACAAAACAAATCAATGCCTTCTTTTCCATTTTCGGCAGTATGATATTCAAAACCTAAATGTTCTAGAAATTTACCAATTATTAGTAGGTTATTTCTGTCATCATCAATTAATAGTATCATAATTTATTTGGAAAATTTACATCAAGTTAATTCTTTCTAAAAGTAAAGGTTTTATCGATTTACTTATTGGAATTAGTTTATTGGAAAATGGTATTGAATTGCCAGCAATAGCTTCAACTCGATCTAAGTTAACAATGTATGATTTGTGAATTCTGAAAAATTTGTTTTGAGGCAATTTCTCTTCAAATGCTTTCATGGTAGAAAGTACCATATGTCTTTGCTTATCGGTATAAATCCTCACATAATCACCCATAGCTTCAACAAACAAAATTTCTTTTAAATTTAGTCTTACCAAAATAGAGTCTGATTTTACAAACAAATGGTCTGTTTCTTCTTTAGAGAAAATTAAATTGCCTTTGTTTTGAAATGCTTTTTCGCAAGCTACCAAAAATCTATGGTATTCAACAGGTTTTTGTAAGTAATCGGTTACATTTAGCCCGTAACTGTCAAAAGCATATTCTTTTTTAGAAGATATTACAATTATTTCAGGTTTATATTTAAGCTTACTAATAAACTCTAAGCCATTTAGCTCAGGCATCTCAACATCTAAAAATATTAAATCTACTCTTTCTTTGTTAAGATATTGAATAGCATCTAATGGGTCCGTAAACGTTTTTAAAAGAGTTAAAAAATCGGTTTCCTCAACACAACGTTTTACAGCTAAAATAGCAGTACGGTCGTCGTCTACAATGATGCAATTCATTTGGTAAAATTATCTTTAACAAACTTAATGAAAACGGGCCTTGCAAAAAAATGGATTAACATTTTAACTCAATTTGTTAATGTTGAATGAGCTTATTAAAAATTTCATTTAATTTTTTGGATTGCATTTGCCACGAATATTGATTTTCAGTAAACTTCCTGAGGGCTATACCTGTGCTATTTCTTAATTTTTCATCATCAATAAATTTGATGCAATTTTCGGCAAAAGCAATTTTATTATCAGCGCACAAATTAATATCCATGGCTAACCCTAATGCGTTATATGCTATTGGGGTTGATACAAAAGGTAATTCCATAGCCATTGCTTCAAGAAGTTTATTTTGTAATCCTGCACCTTGTCGCAAAGGCGCAACAAAAACTTTTGCTCTTGCATAAGAATTAGTAATATCTTTTACAAAGCCAGTAATTTTTATGTTTTTTGAGGCTAAACCTAGTACTCTTGAAGTGGGTTGAGTGCCCGAAATTAGGAAGTTTGATTCAGGTTTTTTCTCTAAAATTAAAGGGAATATTTCTTCTGCAAAGTAACAAACTGCATCAACATTTGGAGGGTAGGCCATGTTTCCGACAAAAACAAAATCAAAATCTTTTGCTATTTCAATTGGTTTAAAGTTCTTCAAGTCAACACCATTCGGAATTATTTGGAGATTTGATTTATTGTGAAGTGGAAGCAGCTCAAAATCTTGTTTTGAAATAATGGTTTGGGCATGAAAAACCGAGGCTAAATTGTCTTCGTATTTTGATAATCTATTTGCCTCATTTTTTATAACGTTTTTAAAAAACCAATTTGCTGTTTTCGACCTTCGGCTCATGGCAGATGAAAGCGAATCCATGTAATCTAAAACCAAAGGAATAGTTTGGTATTTTTTTACATACTCGGCAGTTCTAACTAATTGGCAATAAATTAAATCGGGAATTTGATCTTCACAAAATTGCTCGAATTTACTTTTTGCTTTTTTAGATAAAAAGTAGTTTACTTGAAAAGGCAACTTGTTTTTAAACGATTTTACCAAGTTTAGAAGTAACCTAAATTTTGAAAATTGAACAACTTCAACTCTTTTACAAAGTTTTTTTAATTCGGTTTTAGCCTCAGGGTGAATTTTGCCTTCGTTTAAACAAAATAAACTAATGTTATGGCTTTCGCTAAGAAGCTTAAGTTGATGGTATGCTCTTAATTTATCTCCTTTGTCTAAAGGGTATGGCACACGAGATAAAACCACCAATAACTCCATGTTATAAAGTTAATAGGTTATTGATTACCGAAATATTATTTTTCAAACCAAACTGATTATTTAATGATTCAAAAGCCGATTTTGCCATTTGTTTTCCTTTGTCAGGATTGGTTTTTAAATCTTTTATTTTATCGATAAATTCTAATTTGTTTTCAGCATTTAGATAATCTTTATTAGGAATTAGCCCCAAGCCTTCAACCCCTTTTTTACTAGAAACTATTGGAACCATAAACTCTACCGCATCAATAATTTTCACCCTTAACCCAGATCCTGAAAAGATAGGATTTACAAAAACTTCTATTGAATTAAAAAAATCCTCAATTTTAGATACTTCTCCAAAATTTATAAGGTTTTTATATTGCAACATTTCGTTTGTTTGAAACCTTCCAGCAATTAAAGTTTCTATGTCTATTTCTTTTAAGCTATTGGCCAATTCGCTTTGAATAAACTTTATGGCTTCGGCATTGGGCTGCCAATTTGCTGCCCCTAAAAAACCTACTTTAAATTTATCGGAGGATGAAGCTTTTGTTTTTTGATTTAGTTCAACCACCATTGGTAAA
>JABAYK010000057.1:467-11780 GCA_018609045.1 Flavobacteriales bacterium | reverse complement strand
GGTTTAAACTCATCAGGAAAATCATGAATTTCATCTTTATTGAGATGCCAAATTGAATCAGCAATTTTAAACAGATTTAATTCTTGCTTTTTAAGTTTACTTGATTGAACAGAAAAGTAGCTTGATTTTATTGGGTTTTTAACTTCTTTTTGAAGGTTTCCCCAAACCTTAAATTCTAAATTGTGGGTTCTCAAAACTACTTTTAAGCCACTTTTAATTTTAATTTCCTCCATAAATAGAGCGGAGGCTAAACCATCAAATAAAATTAAATCGTAGTTTGAGTAATCGATATTTAATAGCTTTTCTTTTAATTCAGAATTTTTAAATCGGGAAAGAATGTAGGATTCTTTTTCGAGTAAAGATTTAACAGCCCCAATTTTACTCGGCATAGATTTAATGGTACAAAATTCAATTGAACCTTGCTTTGTAAACCAATTGGGTAATTCATTTTCTTTAAAAGGATGCTTTTCAGTTGCAATGGTGAAAATATCTACAACATTTCCTGCCTCAATCAATAATTTTGTAAGCAGCTTCTCAGCTTTTGTTCCTCCATCAACATCAGGAAAAGGCGGCTTATGGCAAATTTGGAGGATTCTCACTTTTTCGAAAATTTAAAAATCCCTTTTAAATTTCTAAAAATCTTTTTGTAACCGTCTGCATCAAAAATAGCAGAGTCTGTTGTTGATTTGTAGGTTAAAAACGCTCCAATAGGAATAAGAATAACTGTAGCCATCCACATTCCGGTAGCAGGGTTTACACCGCTTTCTTTCACTAATTTTTCGCCAGTAATTGATAAGACGTGGAAAACCAGAAAAAACAATACAGAAATTATTACAGGCATTCCCAAACCACCTCTTCTAATTATTGCACCAAGTGGGGCTCCAATAAAAAATAAGATGATACAGGCTATGCTTAAGGTAAATTTTCTGTGCCATTCAATTTGGTGTCTGTCAATTAATTTATCGTTAGACTCAACGTATCTTGATAGCGTAGTAATGTATGTTTTATGCCTTCTTAATGCATTTATTGCACCTTGGTAAATTTGATTTTGAACTCCTTTGTTGTATGATAAAAGATTAATAAAACTTGAATCTGCTGTAGCCAAATTAAGGTTATTGTTTAGGGTATCTTTAAAAAGTGAAATGCCTTCTTTTACCTTTTTTCCCATCCTAATTATGCCAAGTTCTGTTTCAAACTTAATAGTGTCTATGGCTTCGTCTAGCTGAACAATATTCAACATTTTGTAATTGTTTTTAAACAGGCCTTCATCGCTTCTATTCATTTGAAAACCCGAAACATCTAAGTAAATTACTTCCTTTTCAAACTCGCTTCTAAATAAAGGAGATGTAGATTTTTTTACCTCATTGTAAGAAAAACCATTTTTTAAGGTAAGAATCAATTTTGTATTATCGGTACTCATTTTCATGGTACCTTCTTCTGCTCTTATAACTTTTCTGTTTCCTTCTTTTGCTGTATGGTCATAAATTGAAATATCATACAAAATGTCATTTTTCTGATCTTTTTTGCCGACTCTAATCACAAAATCATCAATGTCTTTGTAAAAAATTCCTTCTTTAATATCTAATGCAGGTTTCTTTTTACTGATATCGTGCAGGAGCGATGCAAACTTTAGGTTAGCTATAGGCCAAATGTTGTTCGAAAAATAGAATGCAGTAAAACTCAAAAACAAGGTTACTACAAGCAAGGGTTTCATTGCTCTTTGCAAAGAAATTCCTGCAGATTTTATGGCTACAAGTTCATAGTTTTCACCTAAGGTTCCGAAAGTCATGATGGAAGAAAGCAGAATAGAAAGAGGCAACGCCATAGGAACCAAATTGGCAGAAGCATAGAGTAAAAGTTCTGCAATTAAATACCACTCAAGGCCTTTCCCGACTAAGTCATCAACATATTTCCACAAAAATTGCATCACCAAAATAAATAAGGTGATAAAGAAAGTCAGTACAAACGGACCAATAAATGAACCAATAATAAGCCGGTGGAGCTTTTTCACAATTTTGTTTTTGCAAAGGTATTTTGCAATTGGTAAACGAAATAAAAAAGGAAATCTTTTAAGAACCTAATAAAGTTAATAATTCATCAACTTGAGTATCCCAGAGTTGTTTAGATTCATCAACTTCATCTTCCTCTACATAGTCGGTTACAACTAAAGCTACTTCTTTCGTTAAAGGGTCAACAATAATCCTAAATTCAAAAAAATAGTCATTCCCATCTTCCTCGTCGTAAAGCCATCTAAATTTGATAAATTCATCTGCTTTTTTGCCTAACATTTTGGCTTTTTCTTCTGAGCCATCCCAAAAAAATGAATAAATACCCTTTTTGTTATTTACATTGTCTGCGAACCATTCAGAAAGTCCACTTGGTGTACTTAAGCGGTTAAATAATATTGCTGGTGAAGATTTTACGATATATTCTAGTTGTATTTTTTCTCTATCTGCCATAAATCAAAATTTCATACTTGGCATATTTTGCCAACGGCAAGCAATATAAAAAATTTAGGTTAATTATGAAGCTATATTTTTAAGGCTATTTTAAAGGTTTTTTAACATAGAAGACAAAACCTCTATCGCTAGAAATTTTTTCTAATTCAGGATGGTTTAATTCTATTTTTTTTGCCTTTTGCACTTTTGTAATAAAGTAAATTGGAAAATCAAAGTTGTTGCTTAATGCAGATGAAACTTCATGTAAATTTTCATTTGAAAACTTTGGTTTTTGGGTGTAAAATAAATGGGCATAACTTTTAAAGCCAATAGGGTAAACTACATCTCCAATATGGTTTTGGTAAAAGTCAGTGGCGCCACCTTGCGAAAATCTTTCAATTTTTGGCACCACTAAGGCAAAACATAGCATAAAAGCAAAATAACTAAAGCTCAGGGTAATGGTTAGCTTTCTGATATTTTCTTTGTAAATAAAGAATAGCAAAAGACCAATTAACAGCAATACTGAAGGCAAATAATCAAATGAGCTAAAGGGCGTTGGGTAATTGATTGCGTCTACTACAAATTTGTCTTTTATGGCGAAGTTTTCAATTAAAAAATCGAGATTATTTCCAACAAATGCCAAAGCAAAAAGAGCAATAATCCAAAAGGTAAATAACGCAATAATATTTACCTTATAAAACTTATCTTTAAGCGAAGTTGTAAACTCAATTGCGCCTATTGCAGCTAGATAACTCAACGGAAAGTAGCATAAAGAAGAGTAATGAACTATTTTGGTTTTCACCAATGAAAAAAGAATTAAAACTACCCAGAATAAAACTTTCATCACAAAACCAAAAAGCTCTTTTTGGGAGTTTGATTTTCTAGCCAAAACCGGAATAGCGAATGCCGATAGAGGAAAGCAACCTAACAACAATATCAAGAAATGATAATAAAAAGGTCCTCCATGGCCTGCATCTTGGGTTTGAAGTAACCTAATTTGGTATTCGAAAAACTCTTGTATTATATAGAATCTTCCTTGAAGAGTTTCTGTTATTATCCAAATACCACCAAAGGAAATTAAGCCAACAAAAAAAAGGAGAATGTGAAATAAACTAGGAAAGCCTTTAAACTTATTGAAAATGAAATACACCAAAGCTGTTAAGCCATATATGAGTAAGGCAACAGGTCCTTTTGTTAAAATGGCTAAACCAATTAACAAACCTGAAACAAACAGCAACTTGCCATTTCGATTATTTAAGTAGAAGTAGGTTGATAAAACACCCAAAAAAATAAAGAGGTTAAACCATGGATCAATAATGCCTGATTTGAAGTATAAATGTGGCAAAACACTACACAAATAAAGAAGACTCCAAATTAAGCCAAAAGGTTTACCTTTTAGTTTATTGCCAACTTCGAAAAATGTGAGTAAGGTTAAAACTCCTGCTATGGCATTTGGAAATCTTGCTGCAAATTCGTTGATGCCGAAAAGTTTCATGGATAAAACTTGCATCCAAAAAAACAAGGGTGGTTTTTCCCAAAAAGGTTTAAAATCAATTGTTACAGTACTATAATTTCCTGAAACAATCATTTCTCGAGCTGCCTCAGCAAAGTTTATTTCATCCCAATCGAAAAGATTAACAAACCCCAAAAAAGGCAGAAAGCTTAATAAAGCCACTATTAGTATAAAAACACGTTGAAAATTAGTGCTCAATCAGCTAAATTTTGGGCGAAAGTAAAGATTTACTCCATTTGGGTTTTTCGTCGACTTTTTTATAAAACCAATAATAAATAACCAAGGTTGAGACTACACCAATAAAGGCGCCTACAAATGTATCTCTGTAAAAGTGTTGGTGTAAATATATCCTTGAAAATGCAGCCAAAAAGGCCAAAAAGAAGAATCCGATAGAAATTTTTGGTTTGTTGATGATTAGTGAAAGGGAAAAAAATAAAGCAAATGCAGAAGTAGAATGACCAGAAGGAAAGCTAAAATTCAAGTGGTTTTCGATTCCAGAAATTGTTGGTAAATCTTCAGGCTTAAAATAAAACATTGGCCTATTGATGTCATTAAAAACAAAACGTTTTAACACTTGGGTTATGGTTCCTGAAAGCAAACCTGATAAAAAAATAAAAAGACTCCCTTTAAAACTAATAAATAGAAAAATGATACAAAATATTACCCATCCAAGTCCATCACCCAAATAAGTAATGAAGGAGAAAAAACTGTTTAATTCTTCGAAATGAAACTTGTTAAACCAAGGGTGGAGCTCAATATGGTTTAATAGAGTAGGGTAGAGGCCAACCAAAAAGTAAAGGCTAAATAGCCACAAAAAAGTGAATTTTTTAATCTCAGAATCTGTTTTTGGCATGTCACAAATTTAACCTTACCGTGTATAAAATTTTCATTTTGAAGTAAACTAAAAATCAAATTTTAAAATCTCTTTTATTTAGAATCGAAAAAATTATATTTGCAGCCCCAAAAAAGCGGAAAAACACGGCGAGGTAGCTCAGTCGGTTAGAGCGTCGGATTCATAACCCGGAGGTCACGAGTTCAAATCTCGTCCTCGCTACTAATGAAAAGGCTTCAAGAAATTGGAGCCTTTTTTATTTTTACCGCGCAACCCCTTAAAATATACAAACAGTTTAAGTTTTGTATTCCAATAAATATAATAAGCTATGCATTGGTAGAACAAGTAATTTATTAGCTCGATTTCATTCTCATAATACCTTTGGATCTAAAGGTTATACTAAAAAATACAGACCTTGGATGGCAATACATATTGAAGTTTTCGATAATTTACATGAGGCAAACAAACGAGAAAAGCAATTAAAAGGAGGAAAAGGCAGAGCGTGGATAAGAACTGAAATTCTTCCCTATTATTTATAGCCTTGGATTTATATCAGTTTAAGGTTGACACGAGTTCAAATCTCGTTCTCGCTACTTATAAAAAGCAGTAAAATTAAGGAGTTGCTGCTTTTTTTGGTTTTAGTTCTAGAATGGGAAAACGAAAGCCCGTTGTTTTTATTAAACAAAAAAGCCCAAAATAACTTGGGCTTTTTGCTATAAATAGAATTAATAATTTATCAATTTGCTTCTTTGGTTTTACATGTAGATAAACCAAAAGGAGCGTACAAAGGGCAAAAGCTAACAAAAGATGTAAGCACGAAAACACCTCCTAAAGCTAACAATACATAACCCATACACCTGTTACTGTTCCTGTAAAATAAAGAGCTGCAAAAACTAAGGCCAATATTACTCTAACTATCTTATCGGCAGAACCCATATTTTTTTTCATAATTTTTTGATTGTTGATTTAAAAACAAAGTTACTTTGCAATCCAATAATTACTCGTGATATAAATCACCTAAAAATATTTAATAAAATGAAATTATTCATAACATTATTATCAATCATTGTAAGTTTAAATTGTTTTGGATGGGGACAAACTGGCCATAGAGTTGTAGGGCAAATTGCTCAAAACCATTTATCATCAAAGGCACAAAAAGCCATTCAGGAAATTATGGGCAGAGAATCATTGGCTTATGCTTCTACTTGGATGGATGAAATAAAAAGCGACGATCATTACGACCATACTCATGT
This sequence comes from Flavobacteriales bacterium, assembly GCA_018609045.1. Taxonomy (GTDB): domain Bacteria; phylum Bacteroidota; class Bacteroidia; order Flavobacteriales_G; family Salibacteraceae; genus JAAZVO01. The sequence goes on along the minus strand of JABAYK010000057.1, from coordinate 5,744 downwards.
CTGGCATTGGGTTACTATACCTGATGGAGGTAACTATGTTGAGGCTGATAAAAATCCTGATGGTGATGCAGTAGAGGCAATCAATAGAATGGTTGAAATTTTAAAAGATGAATCCGCTGAAAACGAGAAAAAGGTTGAAGCTTTGAGGTTCTTGGTGCATTTAGTTGGTGATATTCATCAGCCTTTGCATGTTGGAAACGGCACTGATAAAGGTGGAAACGATGTAAAAGTTAAATGGTTTGGCAGTAATTCTAACTTACACAGAGTGTGGGATTCTGGAATGTTAGATTCTAGAGATTGGAGCTACTCTGAGTTAGTTACACAATTAGATTGCAGTTGCGAGGATAGTATTTTAGCATACCAAAGTACTTTAAACCCTGCAGATTGGGCAGCAGAAGCAATGAGTTACAGAAGCCAGGTTTATGAAACAGGCGATGTTGAAAGAATGGGCTACCAATATACTTACCAAAATTGGGATTTACTTGAATTACAGTTATTTAAAGCCGGTATTCGCTTGGCAGGGTTGTTAAACTCTATTTACGAGTAATTAAAAATCATTAATATTTATTCTATTATTCCAAAGCATTTCTCCCATTTTATTAAAGATTACAATTTCTAAAGTCCTGTTTTCCAACGGACCTATTACATCAATAATGGCATAATTTCTTTCATGAATTTTTGTGTCTTTAACCCTAAACTTATTTGCTTCATCATTAAATTTAGTAGGGGAAGAGGTGAGAGGGCTTACTGTTAAATCGTATAATGTAAAGCCATCACTATCAACGTACTTGCTTAATTCAGTGTGGTGTCTGTCTCCTGTTAAGAATACAACACCTTCAATGTTTTCAGCTTTTAATTTGCTGATTAGTGTTTCTTTTTCTTTTTTGAAAACTTCATGGTTTTCGAAAATGGCAGATGAGTTTAAAACTTGTCCACCAACTGCAACCAATTTAAACGATGCCTTAGAAGATTTTAAAGCAGCAACTAACCAATTTATTTGATCCTCTCCTAAAATTTGTTTCTCTAATTTATCGAATTGAGGTGTTCTATTGTACCTATTATCTAGTAAGAAAAAATCGACGTCACCATAAGTAAATTGATTTGTTATACCAGGTTTTCCATCAACTCCATAACCATTATTACCCCAAAATAATTTGAACGCATCAAGGGTTAAATCTTTGTGAACAAAAGAGCCATCAGCATCATTTGGGCCAAAGTCGTGGTCATCCCAAATTGCATAATTATTGCAATTGGCCAAAAGGTTTTGCATTTCAGGTGTAGACCTAGTGTGTGTGTAACGATGTAAAATCCCACTCCGAGAGTTGTAATCAGATTCTCTTAAATAAATATTGTCTCCCAACCATAGCATTAGGTCAGGATTCATACGGTTTATCGTTTCAAAAATGTCATAATCTCCACCATAAGGGTTTCCTGGTCTATCGTATTCTAATTCATTAATATAAGTGCAACTTCCCAACGCAAACTTTAAACTTGGGGGTTCTGTTCTATGTTGCCACAATACTTGTGTTTTAAAAGAAAAAACCTTTTCAATTTTCTGCTCATTTTTAGCATCAATAATGTAATTGTAATTCGTTCCAGGTTCAAGGTTTCCAATTACAAACTTTAATACAAATGCACTTTCCGAATTAGAAGTTTGAGTTTCTGAAACTAAAGTGTCTCTTGAACCAAGGGGCCAATATTTTATTTGCGCCTCAACAGTTTTTTCAAATTGAACCCAAATAAGCGTTTCTCTCATTTCTGCATAACCAAGCATTGGGCCTGATTTTATTGTTGTTTGAGAAAAAAGGCTTGTTGTAATAAAAACAAATGGAATTATTGTAGCTAATCTCATTTTACATTAATTGTTAAAACACCTTGCATAATACTGTAATGACCGGGGAATGTACATACATAAGAAAACTTACCTGGAGCTGGTGCCATAAAATTGAAATGGGTTGAATCACCTGGGTTTATAACTGTGCTATTTGCCAATACATTGGCGTTATTTGGAGGAACAAAATCATTTTTTTTGCCTGCTTGTATTCCTTTGAAACCAATTTCAGAAGTTTTACCAAACGTACAAATAACCATGTTGTGAAACATGCTTTGATGCTCACTTTGGTTTACCAAATTTATTTTAACAGATGCGCCTGATGGAATAGAAAATGAATCAGGCTCAAACCTAATTTCTTCTAATGTATTTCCTGTTGCGATAATTCTTTGAGTAAATACTTGGTTTTCAGATGCTTTTTGTGAGCAGCTTGAAATAAGTAAAATTAATGCAATGCAGGCATAAAATAATTTCATTTTTGGCTAAGTATTTGTTTTTAAAATTCAAAACTATGCAAAATCAAAGACCCAAACATGCCAAAATTCTATATTTGCGCCCTATGAATAAAATCTTGAAAACTTCACTAGTTTTTCTAGTTGCGTTTTTTGCAATCGGATCTTTTTCTGGTTGTTCAGGATCTAAGTCGTATGTTAAAAAAGGCGCTCAATTCGAAACTGCAGGATTAAGTGAAGAGGCTGCCAAGTTTTATTTTATGGCACTTCAAAAAAATGCAAATAATGTAGAGGCTAAAATATTCTTAAAAAAATCAGCCCAAAATGTTTTAGACAATAAAATGGCTGATTTTTATAAATCGCATGGGGTTGAAAACTATAAAGCTGCGGTTTATTCCTATCGCGATGCAATGGATTTTAAAAATAAGATGGAGCGTTTTGTTTCATTAGATGTTGCACCTTATTATGAATCTTATTACGAAAAGTCTAAAAGTTATTTCTTAAAAGAAGAATACCAAAAAGGAAATGATCTTTTGGCAGAAGGCAAATTTGAACAAGCGGAAATAATTTTCAAGCAAATTAGCGAGATTAATCCAAACTATGAAGATGTAAAAACACTCAGCAAAATTTCTGCTGTTGAACCTTTATACAACGAAGGAATAGAGTTACTTAAAGCCCAAAAATATAAGCAGGCATACCAAAACTTCGAAAGCGTAATAAAAATGAAGGGTGCTTACAAGGATGCAATAAATTATAGAAATCAAGCATTAGAAAATGCACAACTTAGTATTGCTTTATTGCCAATTGAATCATCAAATAAAAATATTGAGCAAGAAATAATAGATAGATACTATGCTAAGATTTTAAGTGAATTATTGGCTACCAAAAACGAGTTTATCAAGGTGATTGATAGAGTAAATACCCAAAAAATTATAGAAGAGCAAAAATTGGGCTTATCAGGATTAATTGATGAATCGAAAGCAGCTAGAACTGGGGAATTGTTAGGCGCTAAAATTGTAATTACAGGTAAACTACTTGATGTTAAACTTGAAGATGGTAAGGTTGAATCTAAGCAAGAAAGAGGCTACCAATCTTATAGAACAAGAAAGTACAATAGCGCAGGAAAATATTACTATTACGACACAGGCTACGAGAAAGTAGAATATGCAGAATTTAAAGGTAAATCTTCAGTTTCAAGTGCGTTTGAGTTTCAAATGATTTCTTCTGAAACTGGCGAGGTATTGTTATCTGAAATATATAACATTACCAAAGAAGATGTTGTTGATTATGCTGTTTATGAAGGTGACCACAGAATGCTTTTTCCTGGAACATGGAAATCTTTGAGGGCTGCATCTCCTGAAGATCAAGTTTATACTTCGGTTGCTCAGAAACAAATTTTAGACAAAAAACTATCTTCAAGAGATAGAAATTTAAAAACTTCAATGCAGTTAAAAACTGAAATAATTGAAGAAATTGGGGAGAAAGTTGCCAAAAAAATATTTGAATACGAAAAAGAAAGAAATTGAAAAGTATCCTTTACATATCAATGTTTTTAGCCATTTCTTTATTGGGGTGTAAAAGCAAAAAGAATTTAAGCGAAAGTGAAATTTCTTCAAAAAAATCTCCTGAATGGGTTTCTCAAAGACCAATTTCTTCTTCTTATTATGTAGGGATTGGAGTAGCCTCTATTCTTAAAAACCCAACTGATTATGCATCTATCGCAAAAAACAATGCTTTAAATGATTTGGCATCAGAAATTGAAGTAAAAATAAATTCCAATTCAGTTTTGTATAATTTGGAGCAAAATAGCAAGTACCGCGAAGATTATCTATCTACCACAAGGTTAAAATCAGAGCTTCAATTAGAAAGTTTTGAAGCTGTTGATTCGTGGCAAAACAAAGAGAATTATTACATCTATTACAGATTGTTGAAATCTGATTATGAAGCCATGATGGCTAGAAAAAGGGCAGAAGCGGCCAATAAAGCCGCTAGTTTTATAAACAATGCTTATTCAGCAAAAGCAAACCAAGATTATAGTTTGGCTTTAAACAATTTTATGCAAGCCTTATTGGTGGTTAAAGATTTTGCAGGCGATGCTTTAGAGGTTTCAATAAATGATAAAACAGACTATTTCGGCAGTTTGTTAAACAATGAAGTTTCTACTTTACTGTCTGATATCGAAGTAACCATCGCCGAAGATGTTTTAAAGTTTGATTTTGTAAACAAGGAAGAACCGGCAGGCTTTTACGTTACATCTGGTTTAGGGAAAATGCTGAAGGGAATTCCATTGGAAATAAAACAAACAAATACATTCTCTCAAAAGCTCCAAACCCAAAGCAACAATATTGGGTTCGTTAGTTTATCAGTTGCTGATTTAAAAATATCAAAACCATCTGGAAATTTAGAATTAAAGGTTTTGATGGAAGAAATGTTAGCTGAGAATTTGAGAAAAGATGTTCTTGTAAAATCTTATTTAAAAAACTTTAAAAGCTTAAACCAAACTATTGGTTACCAAGTAGATTATCCAAGTTTGTTTATTGAAACTTCAGAGAATAACTACGGTAAATTAATGGGAACTTCATACTTTAAAAGTGCTTTACAGCAATCTGCGTCAGAAATGGGTTTTCCTGTTTCTTCTAACAAAAACGCCGCTGAGGTTTGGGTGAAAATTGATATAGATACCCAAGAAGGTAGTGTTAATTTCGATTTATTTACTGCTTTTTTGAATGGAAAAGCAACATTTTACAAAGCCAACACTGAAAATATTCTTTACACTTATCCTATTAACAAGCAAAAAGGAGTTGGATTAAACTACCAAGCGGCAGGCATAAATGCTTACGAAAAAGGAACTGAAAAAATAAAGCTAGAGGTTCTTAAAGGTTTTGTTGATTCTATGAATTAAAACAATTCAAAATTCCTTTATCATAATTAAATATCTTAAGGTTTTTGTTTCTAGAAACCTTTTAAACGTCCCCTCATTAATTATTTTGCTTG
>JABAYK010000057.1:0-457 GCA_018609045.1 Flavobacteriales bacterium | reverse complement strand
TATCAAAAAGATATTTCCAAGTCTAGAATCATTTTGCATCATTTTCTTTTGTTAAAATGAATATTCTGAAGGGAGCTCTAATTATTCATATAAATATTTGTTAACCCTAATTAAAAAGAGTACCAGGTTGGTTTTATTTGAAAAATAAGCAGATAATAGAGTAGTGCTTAAATTCACAAACTTGTATAAAATAAAAAAGGCGTTCTGATAAAATCAGAACGCCTTTTAATTAAGTTTTAGAATAAATTATTTGTTGAAGTTTTCCATTTCCTTATCAAAAGTCTCTTTGAACTTTTCGTAATTGTAATCAATTTTAAGGTTTTCATCCTTACTTAAAACTTCAGAGTATCTGTTTAACAACTCTTCACCTGAAAGCTCTATTGCTAAATAAGTTTTAAATTTTCCTTCAGGAGTTTTTACCGCTTTTTCACAAATGGTTCTAACACCTCTTAATTCT
>JABAYK010000039.1:24121-24819 GCA_018609045.1 Flavobacteriales bacterium | reverse complement strand
TGCGTGCTGGCTATGCCAGACAAATACCAAAAATCTATCATATTTAAAACCTCAATGCTTTTTATGTCTTTAACATGAATTTTCTGCTGATTTATTAGGCCATATTCGGTGTAGGTTGATGTATCTTCCTCAGGTTGAAACTTGTATTTGAGCAAGTTTTTATAATAAACCAACGTATCTTCTGATTGATGGTCAAGTGTATTAAATCGTTCAATTACATAGTTTGAATTGTTGATAGAATCTTTTTCGAAGTATGCTTGAGCGACGTAAATATTGCCAATTAGTTCTTCTTGGTTTTGGGTGATAATTTTAAATTTTATGTACCAACCATTGTATTCTGCTTTTAAAGAGTGTGTTTGAAGAAGAATCCCAATTAAAATGAGAAATAATTTTTTCATGTTAAAAAATCCTAACAGTTGAAGTTGCGCTATATTTCTCAGATTCTAAAACCTTAAAAAAATAAATTCCGGATGATAAATTTTCGCTTTTTAAATAAAAAGATTTTCCGCTAATATTTATTTGCTGAAAAACAGGTTTTCCATAAATATCAATAAGGGTTACTGTTGCATTTTGGAGAGGTTTATTAAATTTTACCAAGGTTTGGTTTTGGAAAGGATTTGGAAAAATTTCAACCTCTAATTTCTCATTTAAATTTAATTCAGTTTCTGTTTAATAAAAAAAGATCTAACTATCCTAAT
>JABAYK010000039.1:0-24111 GCA_018609045.1 Flavobacteriales bacterium | reverse complement strand
GCGTTTAAAGAAATTGAATCAATAGAATAAGTCATCCAGGCCCCACCGATTGTTTTATACTTAAAAGCAAGGTAACCGCTATCAGCTGTAAACGGAATAACAAAAGTTGTGTCATTCCACTGAAATTGTGGCCCCATATAAGACAGGTTGGCAACAAGTTTAAAATCTCCTTTTCCTGGGTCTTGATTTCCGGTTCCAAAATAAACTTCGCAATTATCTGGAGTTGGAGAGCTAAAACCATAAGTAGAAACTTTCATGCTTGCAAAAGCAGTGGTATGAAAATATATTGGAGGAGAAACCATCCAGTCTATTACCGTATCTGTTGCATTTCCTCCTACATTGTAATCATGTGAAATACTTCCTGTCATGTTCCAACTAAAAGTACTAAGATCTCCTATTCTGTATTCTGTCCATCCTTCTTTTTCTGTAGGAGAATCAAATCCAGTAAAGTAGGGTAAAGTTTTAGCTTGCGCAAAGAGGGGTACACAAAAAGAAATCTGAATAGCGATTAATAAAAAAGTTTTCATGAGATTGGTTTGTTATCGCTAAAGTATGGGTATTAAGTTCACCAAAAAAATAAATTTTATTAAATGGTTGAACCTTATAATACTTATGAAATTTCTTCTGCTTGAGCTGAAACAGCCTCAAAATACAAGTCGTTTAATTTTAGGGTAACTTCTCCCATTTGGCCATTTCCAATTGTTCTGCCATCAATTTGTTTAACCCAAGCCAAAGCGCCCATTGTGCCCGTGGTGAAACATTCATCTGATGTGTACATTTCGGCAATTGAAATTTGTTTTTCTTCAATTGTTATCCCTGCTTTTTGAGCAATTTTCATAACTTTAAATCGCGTTAAGCCTGGTAAACAAGAAGTAGCAAATGGAGTTAATAATTTCCCATTTTTTACAAAGAAAATATTGGTGGCATTTGTTTCTGAAACAAAACCATCTACATCTAACATTACAGCATCATCAGCTTGCGAAACGTTTGCTTCAATTTTTGCCAAAATGTTGTTTAATAGGTTATTATGATGAATTTTTGAATCTAAACACTGTGGTGGATTTCTTCTAATACTTGATGTAATTAGCGTTATCCCCTCCGAGCCATAAACCAAGTCTTTGTATTCTGGCAAAACAATTAAGCAACTTCCAAATGTGTTCAACTGTGGGTTCATTCCTGAAGTAGATTTTAATCCACGCGAGAGCGTTAATCTAACATGAACTCCATCTATCATGCTATTAGCCTTTAGGGTTTTAAAAACCGCTTCTTTGATGAACTTTTTGGTTGGTATATCAGCAAAGTGAAGCGCTTTGGCAGATTGAATCATACGCTCACAATGCTCTTCTAACTGAAATACTTTGCCTTTGTAAATTCGTAAACCTTCCCAAACCCCATCGCCACCTTGCACCAAGCTATCTAGAACCGAAATTTTGGCTTCAGCTCGTGGTAAAAGTTCTCCATTGATGTAAACTAATGTGTTTTCGTTTTTTGGGTTGGGTAAATTGTATTGCGCCATAATGCAGAATTTGGCACCAATGTAAGAAATAAATTATCAATTAATTTAATTGCTTACAGCCTTTAAAGCTTGTACCAAATGCCTTTGGTTGTGGTAAATAACAACCCTAAAAGTATCGCCTAGTTTTAGCTTAATAAGCTTTGAAATACTTATGCTTGTTTTGGTTTTTAGCTTATTATTAATTTTTATTTTCAATCTATTTTTTTATTAAAAAACATAAGAGTAAAAAATACGATTGATGAGAGAAAAAAAACTCACAGCAATAAATAAAAACTATGCAATTAATACAGATCTCATAGAGGTTGAACCATAGGTAACTCCATCAACAGGAAAAGTAATTTGGTCTTTTTCGGTTTTTAAACCTAAAGCATACATTAATGGAAAATAGTGGTCAGGAGTTGGGATGCTCAAGTTTGCTGACTTTCCCAAATTTTGATAATTAATCAGGCTTTTAAAATCACCTTTTTCAATTAAGTTTTTTGAGGTTTCGTCAAATTCTAAAGCCCAGTCGTATTGAGCTGATTCTTTAAAAATAATTTGCCTTAAGTTGTGTACAATGTTTCCGCTTGAAATTACAAAAACTCCTTTTTTTCTTAAAAACATAAGTTTTTTGGCCAAGTCGAAATGGTATTGAGCTCCTTTGCTATAATCAATACTTAATTGCAAAACTGGAATATCATGGTTTGGGAACATGTGGTATAAAACTGTCCAAGTTCCATGATCAAATCCCCATTGGTGGTCTAATTCAACCGATGGGTTAATTATGGTATTTGATATTTCTTTTGCTAAATCAGGTTTACCAGGTGCAGGGTATTGAAATTGGTACATTTCATCTGGGAATCCACCGAAATCGTGAATGGTTTTCGGGTTGGGCATGGCGGTTAGAGCAGTTTTACCTTGTGTTAACCAATGCGCCGAAATACACACAATGGCTTTGGGTTTTGGAATAGATTCACCAATTTTTTTCCAGGCTAAGTTGTATTTGTTTTCTCCCAGAACATAAGTTGGAGCTCCATGACCTACAAATAATGCGGGCATTAATTTATCAGCATCTGGAGCGTTTATTAGCGAATTGGCGAGTGAGATTAAATCCATTGTGGCTATGCTTGCTGAAGTTAAAAGGCTGTATTTTAGGAATTTTCTTCTTTTCATGATTTGAAAAATCTAAACTATAAAAAATAAGAAAGGGCTTAATTTTTAATAAACCCTTCCAAATTTAACAGTGTATGCAAGTCCTGGCAAAACAATAGTATTGTTGAAGACGCTACCAAAATAAGTAAAACCAAGTTGAAAGCTTTGTACATCTTTTGTTTTGGTAATAATTCTTATTCCTGAAAAACCACCAAAAAGGTCTGTTGAAATATAGTTTTCGGTTACAAACGAAAAGTAGTTCGAAAAGGGTAGAGTAGAAGATAAATTAAATACAGGTGCAGGCCCTGCTTCTGTGGAAACAATTGCTCCGCCCGCAAGGGTTATGTTTTTTGATCTAGAACCAAGAGTAACACCACCATAACCAATATTGGCCGCGAAATTAACTCCGTAAGTTCCGAAAATAAATAAATCGCCAACCATTAAAGATACTTTATCGTTAATAGGAATACTCAATTTAGGGGTAACATAAGCAGGCAACCCAATAATAGTTGTACCCATTCCAATCGAGAAGTTGTCGGTAACCCCGTATTGTAAATCGTGTACTAAAAAATAAGAAGTGTTGTAGTAAAGCTCTCCCTTTTTAAGGTTAAATGCAGATGGTGCGAAAAAATACCTTGTATCATGGTGATTTTTAAAAACAGAAGCACTTTTGGTTTTTTTTCCCGAAACTGAAGAGCCGGTGCCGGCAATTGCAATTATTTCTTTCGCAATTACACTGCCTATGCTTGATTCATCTGCCAATTTTAAATCTTCAGAAAAACTAGCTTCTCCAATGATTTCTTTTTCGCAGTTTTTTCCAGTTAGTTTTAATTCTGAATTTTCCTTTTCGAGATAGAAAAAGGTGAACTCGCATCTGTTTTCATAATCAAGAAACTCCTCTACAGAAATGTTCTCGGCAGATAATACTTGTATTAATCGACTTTTTATGTTCTCGTTTATGATGCTTGATTGATCATCGATGATGATTTTGTTGCCTTGGGCAAAGCCATTTAATGTCAAAAACAAAAGGCTAATAATGATTAATGTTTTCATCGGTTTATGATGGGGTTTTTGTATATAATAATAGATTATTCTCCTATTCTTCGTTTACCATTAAAGCCAACTGTTATTCCTATAGTAGGACTAGATTTTGATGGAATAAGGAAGACATTTACAGGCAGATTTACTTTGCCTGAAGTAAAGGTTTTTCCGAAAGCTAATACTAAATTGGTAGTTATTTTAGATTTTCCATTTTTTGAGAGTCTTTCAGTAAATTCAAGTTCATCTCTTTGTTCAATTGGAATTTCACTTTTTTCAATCCAGCTTCCATCTATTTTAGCATACTGGTCATATTTCGAAAGTCCAAAGGTAGGCCCGAAAGCAAACTCCCAACCTGTTTGATTATCTCTAAATCCGTTTAAAATATTGATGCTTGGTCTAAATACATTGCCTGTAAATCCTGTAATTGAAGGAACAAACTCGAACAGCGCTTGGTACCTTCCTTCATTTAAATATTGTATTTCAAATTGGTATCCAAACATATATAACAAAGGCGATGCATTGTATCCTCCACTTTGGGTAGATGCAGAAATTCTATTGGTTGTAGTCCCTGTTAACAAGGTTAAGCCACTTCTTGGACCCGATAGGTTAAGCTTATCAATATTCGGATTGTTTATGGCGCTTTCATAAGCACCTTCTTTGGTAAGTTTTGCTTCTACGGCATTAGAAACATTAACATCTAATAATCTTCTTATTGAAACCTGCACCATGGTTTGTAACTCTTCAGGAATTACTAGGTATTCGGCAACATGAGATCTAATTATTTTTTCTTTTTCTACGTCAATCAATCTAAAAGAAATAACAATAGTTTTTGAAATTTTCTCTATTGTTCCGCTCAACATCAAGTCGCTACCAAGCTCTTTACCAACTTCCACTTGGCAAATTTTACCATAACAATCTTCTATGTTTATGTTCTTTTTCTTAATGAGGTAGTTAACATCATACCTGTCGGTTATTTCGAAGGTATCTATCTTTTCCATTTCTAACCTTACAAGATTTCCTGCTTGAATTGGATCTAATTCTACATTGCTTACATCAATGTTTAAAATGGTAAGCTTTTGTTTTTGTGCTTTTCCTAATAAGGCCAATCCTAAAATTAAAAGGGTTGTTATTAAAGCCTTTAAAATGTTTGTTTGATTTAGCGTTTTCATAGTAATAGTTTAAATAGATTAATAAAGATTAGAGAAGAGCCGCCTCTTTTGAATAGAGGCTAGGGGTTTAATTAAAACACCAACCTTAACTAAACCCCGTGGCTCATTTCTTTTTAAAGGTGTATTTCATGTATGTTTCTTCCTTAATAGAACCTTTTTGATTGCTGAAATCGTAGGTGTTTTCGTAAGCATTTGCCGATTCAAAAACTAGCTCATCTTTGGTAAGCTTTAAAATTCTAAAAGTTACCATGTCATTAAACATGATTAGTTCTTTATTTGAGGTTCCATCTAACCAGCTCCAAACATCATTTTGTGTAAAGCTTGAGCTATCTCCTCCTGAGCTCCAACTGTAATTTGAGTTTTCAGAGATTGTTAAATTTTCGAAGTAGTTTTCTGTATAAATATCTGAATCAGTTTCATTAATAGTATCATATGGAGATATATCAGAGTATTCCATAATATAGTTGTAGCTCAACTTTCCATTTTCAAATGAAATTTCCATATTGTTTTTTTCACTTGATGAAAAATTGATTGTTCCACCTAAGAAATCAGAGTAAGAATAATTTAAGAAATCTTCGTAAGATGAAGTTCCCACAAGTTTTTCAAGTTCCCAATCGCCAACTAGTTTTTTGTTTTTTGATTTTAAGGAGATTGCTGGACCATCCTCATACTTTTTACAACTAGTTAATTGAACTCCTAATGCTAAAATAGCAACTACTAAAATTTTTGATGTTGTTTTCATTTTTTTTGTGTTTTAAATTGATGACACAAATATTCTACGAAACAACAGGTTAAAATAATTGTATTTTGAGGTGATAATTACATTGGTGTTAATTGAGGCTTTTTATGTGATTTTGTTGTTTATTGATGGCGATAAATATTATTTTATTTCATATCAATTAATATTATTATTAAATTTTAATAAAAAACATTAAAGATTAAATAGAATAAGTAAATTTAGATAATTTTATAAAAAGAATCAAAATAGAACTTAAATCTAAAAAGGATAACCGATTCCTAAGTTGAATCTTACTCGGTATCTTCTATAACCACCTCGCTCAATAAAAGAGTTGTATTGAGCAATATCGTTTTCTTTTAAAAACTCGCCATAATAATCGTTGTATTTGTCTTTGGCTTCAAATATCCAACGCTCTCCTTCAGGCAAAGCAGGGTCTCTTATGGGTAAACTAGCATCTAGTCTAATGATAAAAAAACCAAAATTTAAACGGGCTCCAAGTCCGGCTCCCATGGCAATTTCTTTGTAAAATCTATCAAGTTTAAAGTCTCCGCCTGGTCTTTTGGTGTCTTCTTTTTGTAGCCAAATATTTCCGGCATCAATAAAAGCAGCGCCCTCAATCATTTTTACAACTTTAAATCGGTACTCAACATTTCCACCAAGTGCAACATCACCAATTTGATCAATCGCTTTAAAGCTCACAGAGTCGCTAACTGAACCCGGACCAAGAGTTCTTGCTGTCCAAGCTCGTTGGTCATTTGATCCGCCGGCAAAAAAGCTTTTTTCAAAAGGCATTGAAGCAATGTTTGAAATAGGAATTCCAATCCCACCAAATATTCTGTAAACCAATTTTGAGTTTTGGTCTATTAGATTGTACAATCTAAAATCAGCATCTGTTTTAACATACTGGGCAAATCTTACATTAAAGGCTTCATAATAACCATCTTCGTTATACTTTAAATTTAGTGGATTCTTCAGGGCGTTTAGACTATTGCCTGCCGCTTCAAGGTTTATCCTGAAGAAGCTAAAATTCTTATCTATTTCTACATCTTGGTTTGAGAAAATGTAAGAAACTCTAGTAGCGGGAATTAGGTTATCTGAATAAGATGAGGTTAAAAGTGTGTTGTTTATTTCTGCCAATCTTTTTTCAAAAACCGGGTCTTTGGTAATATCAATGTAGCTCAAGTCAATAGGGTGGAAGGCAAAATTGTGGTAATCTCCAACTTTCCAAGAATATTTAAGGGCAATGTTAAAAATGCTTCTATCGTAAAATGGCCTTTTTTGAAAGTTATAGGCTAGGTTAATATTTGTTTTTGGCTCTGTATAAAATGGAATAATGTCTTTGTTTCTTGGTCTTAGTAACTCAGGAATAAAAAGGCTTACCTCAGCCCCATATTCTATGGTATTAAACAAAAAGCTAGCAACCCCTAAATCTGTTTCGGTTTGGGCAGCAAGATTTTGTTTGTCTTCTTCAGACAAGGTTTGTGCTTCGAGTCCGCCTTTTAGCTTAAACTCAAAAATTTCGGCCCCTTTAAAAGTGTTTTTGTTTCTTGTGGTTAAAGATGCAGCTACACCTAAATTACCTCCTCTATGCGTTCCTTCTGTTTCTAAACTAAAACTCCTTTTGGGTGCAGCAGTTAAATTGATAAAGCAATCAAGGGTGTTTTCTGTATCAAAATTTTCTTCATATCTAATTTTAATAAACTTAAATGTTCTTAGCCCAGCCATTCTCTTGTAAGTGTATTCAGTGTTTTGTAGCCGATACATTTCAAATGGTTTTACAAAAGTGTTTTTTAATAACACTTCGGGGCGGTAATCTAATTTCTGGCTGTAAATAATGTAATATTCACTATCGATAATGGTGTCTTTTTCAAACAATAGGTCTGCGCCCGAATTACTTTGGGTAGAGATAAATACTTTGTTGATGTTGTATTTTTTATGCAAAGATTTGATGATGGTTTCTCCGCCTTTTCCATCAGGGTAAACTTTGGTTGGATTTTTTATTTGAAGTTTAACATCAACTTTATTGCCTTGAATTGAAGTGTCGATTTGAAAAAAAACGTACTCTGCAGAAAATGTATAATAGCCTTGATTTCGCATTGCTTTTGTCATTCTATCTCTTTCTTCTCCTAACATATACTCATCAGCATTGGCTCCGGGTCTAATTAAGGTATTTTGAGTTGCTATTTTTATGGGTTCCATTAACTCATTATCATCAATAGAAAACCGAATTTTATTGATGGTGTAAGGTTGTTTTTCATCAACCAGATAATACACTTTTACTTTGTTTTTTTTGGGATGAAACCAAACCGAATCTGCAACAGAAGCATCGTAATATCCTTTTTTACGTAAAAAAAGCTGCATTTGGCTACGCGATTTTTCAAGTAACAAAGAATCTAAAACCACGGGTTCTTCACTAATATTTCTAAGCCATAATCTTATTTTGCTGCTGTCGCGGCCTCGTTTTCCAAGATTGTTTAAGTATAAATAAATAGGCAGAAAACCTAAAAACTTTCTGTTTGGTTTTTGCTTAATGATGTCTTCAAGGTCTTCTTTCGGAACTTCAGATTTATCTTGAAGAATAACATGGTTGCTTTTTAGAAGGTATTGATTTTTTGACAGCTCTTTGGTTGAATTGCAACTAACTAAACAAAAAATAAGGCAAAACAAGCCAAGGTAAACGTACAGTTTTGTTGGTAAATGCCTTTTATTTGTGTTCATGATTAGCAAGGCCCAAATTAAACGTATTGCATCGTTACAACAAAAAAAATACCGAGGCATTCACAATCAATTTGTTGTTGAAGGCCAAAAAATGGTTTTCGAGGCTTTAAACAGTGGTTTTAAGGTTTTAGAAATATTTGGTTTGCCCGATATTTTAAAATCGTTTTCTTTTTCACAAAAAGTTGAAATTACTGTTACCGATTTAAAGAAAATTAGCGGATTTAAAACTCCACCTGGTGTTCTTGCAGTGGTTGAAATACCTTATTTAAAAGCTAATAACTTTAAACTTAACACAAACAAACCCAATATCTATTTAGAAAATTTAGGAGATCCTGGAAATTTGGGCACCATTATGCGAACTGCAGATTGGTTTGGAATTGATCAAATTTTTTGCTCTGAAAATACTGTAGATGTTTACAATCCAAAAGTTGTACAAGCAACTATGGGTTCTGTTTTTAGGGTGAAGATTAGCGAAGTTCATTTAAAAGATTTTATTTCTAAATGCTCCGAGAATCAAATTATGGCTTTTGGTGCAGATATGAATGGAGCTGATTACCAAACTATTCCTAAGAATAAACCTATTGCTTTGGTAATTGGTTCTGAGGCAAATGGCCTATCTGATGAAGCTCTGAAATTATTAAAGTATAAAATTTCAATTCCTCAAAAGGGCAGTGGCGAAAGCTTAAATGCTGCAATGGCTTCAGGAATTTTATTGAGTTGGTTTGGGTAATTAATAAGCGAATGTCATTTTTTTAGCACCAACCAATTGATTGTTGACATAAACACTGTAAACAAAAGTGCCTAAGGCTCCAAAACCATGATGATAGGGCCATTCGTTTAAACCTGCTTTTAAGGTTTGTTCTTCTGCAAAAACTAAATTTCCATTTAAATCGGTAATTTGAAGAAGTGCTTTTTTACCTTCATTATCTTCTGATGCAAAAACAGGAATAATAGTAGATTCATCAAATGGGTTCGGCTTATTCTGCCAAATCTCAATTCCACTTTTAATGCTACTTTTTTCTGAAACTTTGGTCAAAACCAAAAGTTGTTCCTCAGAAAATAAGCTTTCTATGCCGTATTCATTAACATTGGCAACGCTCACATAATAAGCATTGCTATCATTTATGGCAATTTCAATATTTTTTGATGTTGAGGTATAAACAGAATCCCAATCGTTGTTGGTAGTTCTTAAGCCAATTCTGTAGGTAGGGAAATCTTCAGGCGAGGTAATGGTAACTCGCATTAAATCTTGGTCTAAAGAATCTATTTTAAAACTTGGTGTTTTGGGAGAATTGGCACAATTTGCAGCTGCAGTTGCATTAATTACCGAATTTCTTTTGAGGTAATTGAAATCAACAAAAAAGCTATCCACAACATTATCACCATCTGTATCAACTCCTAAAATATCATCTTCTGTATGTTGGCGGTCGGTGTAATTTGGACCATTTGAAGCATCGCCATGTTCATTGGCTGAGGAAAACCTAATGGCAGGATAACCTTTTTGCCTAAAGGGAATATGGTCTCCACCTCGGCCAATTCTATCTTCATTAGTCATAATGTGGAGACTTAATTTTATTCCATTGTTTGGAATAGATTCTTTGTACTGCAACTTTGAATACCTCGCTAAGCTTTTGCTTGATGCATTAAATCCTCCAAATGAAAAAATTCTAGTATTTAAACTATCCACATCATTTAAACCAGGGCAGGAGGGAGGCGAGCTAGTTTCCCCGCATATAATTCCGCCAATTACATCATTGTTAAAAACTGCTTTTAGCGGGATATTTTCTTTTTGAATGTAATCGCTCATGGCATCTGCGCCAAGCAAACCTTGCTCTTCGGCCGTTGTTGCCATAAATAAAATTGTGTGATTAAATTGGTATTTACTCATCACTCTTGCTAATTCCATAACTAGGGCAGTGCCTGTAGCATTGTCTTCAACTCCTTCGGCTTTGCAATTAATATCGCAGCTAACATCGCACCTTGAGTCCATGTGCCCTTCAATTAAAATAACTTCATGATTTGAAACATCGGTTCCTGGCAAAACAGCAATTACATTTTTATGCGTCCATTGGTTACAAATTACATTGGTAAATCGTAAATATCCTGGTTGAAGTCGGTTGTTACTTTGGGTTTGAAATTGCTGAAATTTTTGGAGTATGTATTTACGGGCGGCTCCAATTCCTTGCGTTGCTGAGGTTGTATCACTTCCTGAGTTTCTTGTTCCAAATTGGCTTAATTTGGTAATATATGCTTTTAGAGAGTCCGGAGAAATTGAATTTTGAATTAGAACAGGAAGTTCTTCGGGAGTAAAATTTGTGTTTGCTAAATTGTAATCTGTTGGATTATAATTTCCTTTTAAAATCTCATCTGCCGTAAGGTTAGTTACTTTGATTTGACTTTGTGAGAATACTGAAAATGAAATAAATAAAAGTGAAAGGGCAATATAATTTTTCATACCAACTAATTTAGTAAATAAACAGTTGGTATGAAATTAGGTTGAAAATTAACCCAAATTAATCTTCGTCTTCTGGCACTTCTGTTGATGCACCTTCGTCATCTCCAAAGTCGTCTCTTAAGTTTCCATCATCATCATAGTCGTCATCGTCTTCAATGATTTGCTCAGCCTCCTGAATTGTCATTCTAATGAGGTAATAAATCTCATCAGTTTCAAATGGTAAGGCAGAAACTTTTTTTCCGTCTTTGTTTACATAACTAACCAAATTATCTGAAAATCCTTCGGGGTAAGCAAGTTTTACTTGATTAATGATTTCATCGGGTAATGCGTCGTAATCTTTCGCGATTCTTTTTTTGTCCATTTCGGCTTTACAATTTCAGCGATAAAATTAAAAAAAGGTAATTACCAACCTAATTATGTGAAATTTTATTTTTTTCTTCTAATTGATTTTATTCCAATCTTTTACTGCATTCGCACTCCCAAAAGGCTTCTAAAGTTTCGAAAGGAACCACCCCATCACAACCTCCCCAAGTAAATTCTTTGCATTTTTTTGCCTCTTTATCGAAATAATATTTTGTAATAATTGCTTCGCAGGGGCCAGGTTCTGGGGCTAAAGAGCACAAATCAGGTTTATCACAATCATCTTTTTGACAAGAAATATCGACTAAACCAATAAAAAAAGTGAAAAATATTGAACTTAATTTCATGCTTAATAAACTTTATAAACCAAACTTTATTGCGATAATTTTAAGAGAAAAATTGTTCGGTTACCATCAGTATTTGAACGGAAATAAGTATGTTCAAATGCATATTTATTATTTGCCAAATAATTTAACATATCAATTTCACTATTAAATTCCATCGCACTGCCATCAGGTTTTTCTAAAACTTCATCTCTAAAATTATTTATGGGTTGCCCATAATTAATAATTGCTTCAACTTTATTATCTAACATTTTACCTGCTATTAGGCTTATACTAATATAATGAGGTTTTATTATTTCTAAGTTAACACCATTTACAATGATTTGACTTTTGGCTGAATACCCTGCAGCAATAAATAGAAGAATAATATTTTTCAATGCTTTATTTAAAAAGGTTTATCAAAGTTTAATCTAACCGATAAATTTCCATGATATTTTGGAGAATGTTATTGAAATTGATTTCTAAATCAATCAATAACCCGCTGTGAACATCAAAAACCCAGCCGTGCACTTGTAATTTTCTTTCGCGATAAGCCCTTTGTACATCAGATGTTTTGATAACATTAACGCATTGCTCTTGTACATTTAACTCAACTAGTCTATTGTATTTTTTTCCTTCGTCGGTTATTGCATCCAATTCATGTCTATGTATTCTGTAAACATCACGGATGTTTCTTAACCAAGGGTTTAAAATACCTAAATCGGCTGATTGCATGGCTGCCTTTACACCGCCACAATAATAATGGCCACAAACAACTACATGGTTTACCTTTAAATGAGTTACTGCGTAGTTTATTACAGACATGGCACTTAAATCGGTATTTGGAACCATGTTGGCAATATTTCTATGAATGAATGCTTCGCCCGGACTAACACCCATTAAATCTTCGGCAGTTACCCTACTATCAGCACAGCCTATGTAAAGTATCTCTGGGTTTTGACCTTTTGATAAATCTTCAAAATATTTTTTGTTGGTTTTGAGTTTTTCATCTACCCAAGCTCTGTTGTTTTCAAAAATTTTTGATATTTCCATTTTGTGGTTTGGTTTTGGTTTAGTTTTTTAAATATTTCTCTAGCCATTGGTCTTGCTCGTAAAGCATATGCATTATGCTTTCTTTCGCAGCATATCCGTGGCTTTCTTTGGGCAGCATTACAAGTCTTACTGTAGCTCCTAATCCTTTTAAGGCATTAAAATATCTTTCGCTTTGCATTGGGTAAGTTCCTGAGTTGTTGTCAGCTTCGCCGTGAATTAATAACAATGGGCTTTTCATTTTATCGGCATGCATAAAAGGAGACATGGTGTAATAAACTTCAGGGGCTTCCCAATAATTTCTTTCTTCACTCTGAAAACCAAATGGAGTTAAGGTTCTGTTGTAGGCCCCACTTCTAGCAATCCCCGCAGCAAACAAATCTGAATGAGTAAGTAAATTGGCTACCATAAAAGCGCCGTAACTATGGCCTCCAACCGCAACTTTATTTCGGTTAATGTAGCCTAAATTGTCAACAGCATCAATAGCTGCTTTGGCATTGTCTACCAATTGTTTTCTAAATGAGTCGTTAGGTTCAGCTTCGCCTTCTCCAATTATTGGAAAAGCGGCATCATCTAAAACCACATAACCTTTGGCCAGCCAATACAATGGCGAACCCCAAAACAAATAAGTAAATTCATTTGGGTTTTTGGTGTTTTGTCCTGCACTGCTTTTGTCTTTAAACTCTTGAGGGTAAGCCCAAATAATCATAGGTAGGTTTTTAGCAGTTTCTTTGGTGTAGCCTACAGGTAAATAAAGGGTTGCAGATAAATCAATACCATCTTCCCGTTTATAGGAAATAACCTCTTTGTGTACATCTTCAATGGCAGCAAAAGGGTTTTCGAAAGCAGTAAGCTTGGTTAGTTCTTGCGATTTTAAATTGCGAAAAAAGTAATTTGGATATTCATTTTTAGATTCTATTCTTACCAATAACCTGTTCTTTTTTAAATCGAACCCTCTTAAATCCTCAATTTTGTCTGTGAATTTAGATTGGTAAACTCTTTGAGTTTTATTGGTTTTGAGATTTATTTTATCTAAAAATGGAAATTGACCTTTTTCAGAAAAGCCGTCTCCCAACAAAAAGGCATTATCATTTTCCAGTGCAAGCACACTTTTTCCAAATTCATTTCTTTTGGTTTCAAAATTCCCGGGGTCGCTATAACGGTCTTGGTAATTTCTATCGGCAATAATTTTTGGAGATTGAGATGGATTGCTTGGGTTAAAAACATAGGTTTTCAAATTTCGCGTATTCCACCAATAATCGTAAGCTATGGCAACATTATCGTTACCCCAAAGTATGTAACTAAATCTATTTTTTGTTTTTAATAAGCTTTTTCCATCACCTTTAAAAGGTGCTTCAAGTTGAAAAACTTCATCTCTAAAGTCAGCCTCTTTTTCAGGATCACCTTCATCAAGTACTTCTGCATAAATTAAAGTAGATGGTTTGTCGTTTCTCCAAGTTATATCTCGTCTTCCTTTTCTTTCGGCCATAAAACCTTGTGGTAAATCTTCAATTAATGGCACTTCTACAATAGTTTCTACAAATTCTCCATTATTTGTATATACTGCAGTAGTTGCAGGAAACCTGTTGTAAGGAACTAAATATGAAAATGGTTTTTTGATGGTATTTACCAAAACATATTTTCCATCTGGTGATAAGGTTAGGCTGTTATACATGTTGGTTGTCATCCAAATTTCATCTGTACCATCGGTTGAAATTTTATGAATTTCTGAGATGGCCAATTGCTCAAAATTGTGCTTGTCGGTTGGGTTTTTTATCAAATCTTGGTATGTTCTGTTTTGTGCTTTTTTTCCATCGTTGGTAGAAATTGTAGGGCCAGTTGGAACATCATTTTTTCTATTGATTAAAGATTTTTTATCACTAGGAATTATTTTAACCAACATTGATTCTTCGTTTAACCAATTGATTACATCGCCCATATTGGCATTTACATTTTCTGACGCAAGTCTTGAGGCTTTAGCTTCTTTAAGATCAACAACCCAAACTTCCACACCGTTTTTGGTAGTATTGGTGCAAGCCATTTTAGTTTGCTTTGGCGACCAAGAAAAATTTGCCAATTTCGGATTTGAGGGAAGTCCATCAACTTGCATTGGTTCATTTTTAGAATTTGAAATATTTTTAATTTGAATGTTATTGTAATAATAAGTTCTGCTTCCAATATTTGTTTTTGGGTCAATTCTAAGACCAGCCAAACGCATTTCTTCTTGCGATAATTCTTCGATGCTTTTGTATTGATCTCTAAAAAGCAGCAACATTTGAGTTTGGGCTTCATTTAATATAACGCCGGGAGCAAGTGAAACATCAGCAAGTTTTAAAATTTCTTCTGTTGGGTTTTGGTATGTCAAAATTTCTTGGGCTTCAGAAAAGTACGTCATAAATAAAAACAGTAAAATAATTAGCTTTTTCATAATTATAATAGTGGGTAAATAAAAATTGGTGGATGTAAAACTAAGTTATCTTGACTAAAACTCTGCTAAGGTTATTTGAAGTTTGATTACAGTTACTTTTGCGCGCTAATGCAATATATGAAATTTAACCAATTACCCCTTACAGAACCTTTATTAAAAGCCGTTGACTCACAAGGATATACGACTCCAACACCCATACAACAACAAGCTATACCAATACTATTAAATGGTGAAGATTTATTAGGAACCGCGCAAACAGGCACAGGAAAAACAGCTGCTTTTGCAATTCCTATTATTCAAATGCTGCATGAAGTAGCAGACAAAAACCAAGGAAAAAGAAAAATAAAAGCCTTAGTTGTAACTCCTACAAGAGAATTATCAATTCAAATAAAAGATAGCTTTTCTGCTTACGGAAAATTTACTCATTTAAAAAATACAGTAATATTTGGTGGTGTAAAACAAGGCAACCAAACTGCTGCCTTAAATCAAGGTGTGGATATTTTAATTGCCACACCCGGAAGATTACTCGATTTAATTAACCAAGGATTTATTACCTTAAAGCATATTGAATACTTTGTTTTGGATGAAGCTGACCAAATGTTAGACATGGGTTTTATTCACGATATTAAAAAACTGATTAAATTATTACCACATAAAAGACAATCGTTGTTTTTTTCGGCAACAATGAGCCCAACAATTTTGGCTTTAGCCAACGAAATTTTGGGAAATCCAAAGAAAGTTTCGGTAGCACCTAAGCAAACCACTGCAGAAAAAGTAGACCAGTTACTTTATTATGTTAACAAAGCAAACAAACCAAAGCTATTGGTAGAATTGTTGAAAGAAAATCCTGATGATAGCACTTTGGTTTTTTCTAGAACCAAACATGGCGCTGATAAAATTGTAAAAATTTTAGACAAGCAACATATTGTGGCAGAGGCAATTCATGGTAACAAATCTCAAAATGCAAGGCAGCGAGCTTTAAGTAATTTTAAAGATGGCAAAACAAAAATTTTAATTGCAACTGATATTGCTGCAAGGGGAATTGATGTTGATGACTTAGGATTAGTTGTGAATTTTGATTTGCCCAATGTGCCAGAAACTTATGTTCATCGAATTGGCAGAACAGGGCGGGCTAGTGCGAGTGGAAAATCAATATCTTTTTGCGATGTAGAAGAAAAACCTTTATGGAAAGATATTTTGAAGTTGATTCAGCAAGATATTGAAGTGAATAGAACTCATCTTTTTGCAGATGATGAACATACCAAATATCAAAAATCAGAGGAGACCAAATCAACTTCAAGTCAAGGCAGAAATAACAGACCTAAACCAAAGTTTGGGAAAAGCAGAAGCTATTCTAACCGAAGAAATTAAAAGTTAGGCAGATTTTGAAAATTGGTTGAGTAGGCTAACACCTGTTCTTCCCATTGATTTTACAATCCAATCTATTTCAAGTTCAATTCTTTCGTTTTCGGGCAATTGCCAATTTACTTTGCTTTTGCGAAGTTTAGTAGTTAAATCTTGTAAAACCAAAGCGGCTGAAACAGAAATGTTAAAACTCTCAGTAAAGCCATAAATTGGAACTTTTAATTTAATGTCAGCTAAGTCTAAAGCATCTTGGGTTAAACCTTTGCCTTCGGTACCAAAAATGATGGCGGTTTTTTGGGTTACTTCAAAATCAGGCAATAAAACATCCGGATTGTGAGGGGTTGTAGCAACAACCAAATAACCATTAGATTTTAAATCGTTAATACACGCTACGGTATTGTTGGTGTTTTGTTGGTCGAATTTATTGGTGTTTAACCACTTTTCAGAGCCTTTTGA
This sequence comes from Flavobacteriales bacterium, assembly GCA_018609045.1. GTDB lineage: Bacteria > Bacteroidota > Bacteroidia > Flavobacteriales_G > Salibacteraceae > JAAZVO01. Next base: position 7,360 of record JABAYK010000039.1, on the reverse strand, counting down.
AATGCTTTGAGCAACCTTTGTTAAATACCTATTTTCGATTACTGTAGCTTCTTGAATACCAAAGCAATCGCAGGTTCTAAACACTGCACCTGCGTTGTTATCTTGGTAAATATCTTCAATAACTACCTTTATTAGCCTTGTGCGCTCAATAGCAGCTTGGTGTATTCTTTGGGCTCTTTCGGGTAAAATATATTTTCGTAAGGATTCTAAAATTTCGGCTCTATTCATTTTTTATTACTGAGCCAAAACCTGTATATCTTGTAATATCTCCAACAGCTTGAGATTTTTTATTTTCATCAATGTAAATGCAATTCATAATGCCCAATCTATCAGTAAATTCAATAACATGACCTTTTTCTTTAAGCTCAGAAATGGTATTTTCATCAAACTTATTTTTCTCTAGAATAATTAAATCTGGTTGCCATTGGTGATGCATTTTTGGAGCATCTACAGCAGCCTGTAAATCCATATCAAATTCTAAAACATTTAAAATGGTTTGAAAAACCGACGTAATTATGGTTGAACCACCTGGAGTTCCTACGATCATTTTGGGCTCGCCTTCTTTTAAAACAATGGTTGGAGTCATGCTCGATAACATTCTTTTTTCTGGTTCAATAGAATTTGCCTTTCCACCAATTAAACCAAATTGATTTGGCACTCCAGCTTTTGCCGAAAAATCGTCCATTTCGTTATTTAAAAAGAAACCAACTGCGGGCAACCAAACTTTGCTTCCGTAATTTCCATTTAAAGTGGTTGTGGTTGAAACTACGTTTCCCTTATTGTCTAAAATAGAGTAATGGGTAGTTTCATAACTTTCAATTCTATCAGCTTTGCCAGATTTTACTTCACTTGAATTGGTTTTTTTATCGTCTGATATTTCAATAAATCTTTCGTCAAGGTAATTTTTATCTACTAATTTTTCGGTTGGTACAGGATAAAATTCAGGATCGCCTAAGAAAGTTGTTCTATCAGCATAAACTCTTCGCATTAACTCAGTATAGATGTGTAATGTTTTTGGTGAGTTGTGTCCCCAACCTCTAATTGGAAATTTTTCGGCTCCGTTTAGCAATTGAATTAAGGCAATACCACCTGAGGATGAAGGAGGCATTGACAAGATTTCATAAGTTCTATAGTTTCCTTTTACCGGTTCTCTAAATGCGGCTGAGTATTTTATTAAATCGTCGCGGGTAATGATTCCTCCATTTTCTTGTACGTTGGTTGCGAACAATTTACCTACTAAACCTGTGTAAAAAACACTTGCTCCACTATCTGCAATTAGTTCTATAGTTCTACCGAGAGCTTTTTGAATTAAAGTATCTCCTTCTTTCCAGTTTCTAACAAAAGGAATTGTATCAGAATTATACTTTACAAAATCTGTTTGGTAATTATTTAATTTTTCCGCTTCAAGCGATGAAATTGCAAAACCGTTTTTGGCTAGTTTAATGGCAGGTTGTAACAAATCTTTCCAAGGCATACTTCCTTTAGATTGATGTATTTCCCACATTCCATCAACACTTCCGGGAACTCCACCTGCTAATGCACCATAAAGGCTTAAACCTTTTATCACATTTCCTTTTTCATCAAGAAACATATTTTCTGTTGCTTTTAAAGGAGCTTTTTCACGATAATCTATGCAACCAGATTCTTTAAACTCATCATGGTAAACGGTAAAACCCCCTCCTCCTAAATTACCAGCCTCAGGGTAAGTTACAGCCAATGCAAAATGCACTGCAATTGCGGCATCAAAGGCGTTTCCACCTTGGTTTAAAATATCAACACCAACTTGAGTAGCTTCTTTGCTAACTGTGCTAACTGCAGCTTCATATTTGGGTTTAACATTGGTTTCGGGTGTGGTTTTTTTGGTGGTTTCTCCACAACCAACTAATAAATAAGAAATTAAAAATAATCCTACTAATTTTTTCATTTTATACAAATAATTGTTCTAATACATCTCCTACAAAATAGGCCAAAACTGCAGCAATTCCGCCTAAAAGAAGGGTTTCAAATATACCTCTAATGTGGTTGGTTTGGGTTACATAAGACTTTAAAAACCCAATACCAATAAAAACAAAGGTTGTTAACACAGAAGAAACAAGAAAAAGGTTAAGGTTTACAAGGGGTACAAAGTAATCTAAGATGTAAATAAATAGGGGAATAAACCCTAAAACCACAAAGGAGGCAAAGGTTGTTGCTGCCATTTTTATGGGAGAACGGTTTTCTTCGCTCATTTCCAACTCTTCTTTCATCATTACGTCAACCCAACGGTCTTTGTTGGCTGTAATGGTTTCAACTACTTTTTCTAGCAATTCACCTTCAAACCCTTTGGCTGCATATATTTCTCGAATTTCTTCTCGCTCTTTTTCAGGAAGATGATCTACTTCCCAATATTCTATTTTTTTATGTTTTTCGTAATTCTGAATTTCACTTTTTGTAGAAAGGTAGCTTCCAACGCTCATTGAGAAACCATCAGCAATAAGGTTGGCAAAACCTAAAATAATTACAATTGAACTTTCAAGACCTGCTCCTGCAGCACCTGCCACAACAGCAAAAGTTGTTACACTTCCATCAATTCCCCCATATACAAACTCACCTAAATAATCTTGAAATTGAAAAATTTTCCCATCTCTTCCGTGAATTTTATCCTCTCTTTTTTTTAATGCCATTTTAGTTTAAAGGATTTGTTAGTTCGGAGCTACTTATCAATTTTTGTTTTGTTCAAAATTATAAAATTCACTTATAGGCTTATAAGGACTTTGGTTTGAAGGTTATTTTTTTGGGATGGGAAAACCTCGGTCTCTCATCAACGCATCAATTTTTGCATCTCTACCTCTAAATAATCGGTAAGCCTCAGCTGGATCAATTGCATTTCGTGGAGCAAAAAGGTATTTTACCAATTTGGCGGCCAATTCCTTGTCGTAAAAACCACCGGGAGCTTGGGCAAAAGCTTCGGCTGCATCGCTTGTTAAAACATCAGCCCACATATAACCATAGTAAGCCGTTGCGTAACCTTCGCCAGAAAATACATGTCCAAAATGAGGGGTTCTGTGTCTCATAGGTAATTCTTTAGGCATGTTTAAAGATGCCAGAGTTTCACGTTCAAATTTGGCGATATCGATATTTGTTGGGTCAGCCAAATGAAATTTCATATCCATAATGGCGGAGGCTAAATACTCTGTGGTAGAAAACCCTTGGTTAAAAGTTGATGCTTTTTTAATTTTTTGAACTAATTCAGCGGGCATAGGTTCTCCTGTTTTTTGATGGACTAAAAAGTTTTGAATTACTTCATCGGTAGATAACCAACGCTCCAATAATTGAGATTGAAACTCGGTATAATCTCTAACTCCACCATCTAAAGTTGGATATTTTACGTTTGAGGAGAAAAAGTGTAAAGCATGCCCAAATTCATGGAAAAAGGTTGTTGCATCATCCCAAGAAACCAATAAGGCCTCGCCAGGAGCCGGTTTAACAAAGTTTGAATTGTTAGAAGCCAAAACATTTTTAAGACCATCGAAAGTGGAATGACCTCTGTACGTGTTGGCCCAAGCACCTGAGCGTTTTCCTTGCCTGGCATATGGATCTAAATACCAAAGGCCAATGTTTTTTCCAGAGTCTTTATCAGTCACTTCCCAAACTTTAACATCCGGATGATAAACTGGCACGGAACCTTCCGGCACTGGGGTAAATTTGAAGTTGAATAATTCACCAGCTACAAAGTGCATTGCTTCGGTTAACTTATCGAGTTGCAGGTATTGTTTTACTTCATCAGAATTTAGGTTGTATTTAGATTTTCTAACCTTTTCAGCATAAAATCTGTAATCCCATGGTTCAATGGTGATGTTATCTCCATTTTGCTGTGCTACTTGTTGCATATCTTCAACTTCTTCGGCAACTCTAGCAATAGCAGCAGGCCAAACAGCTTCCATTAATTTCATGGCATTTTCTGGCGTTTTGGCCATTCTATCTTGCAAACGCCAATCGGCAAAATTTGCATAACCCATCAATTCAACTCTTTCTTTTCTTAATTGTAAAATTTTGGCTATTAACTCCTTGTTATCAAATTCATCGTTGTTATCGCCTCGTGAGTAATAGTTTGTCCAAACTTGTTTACGTAATTCTCTTTCGGTAGAGTAGGTTAAAAAAGGATCCATTGAAGATCTTGTATTGGTAATGGCATATTTACCTTCTTGGCCATTGTCAGTAGCAATTTTTGCAGCAGATTTTACAAATCCTTCAGGCAAACCACCTAATTGATCTTCAGATAAATAGGTGATGTAGCCTTCTTCATCGTGTAAAACATTGTTCGAAAACTTGTTATATAAATTAGACAACTCTTTGTTGATTGCAGCATAGCGCTCTTTTTTGGCCTCGTCGAGCTCTGCACCATCCATTTCGAAATTTTTATAGATTAACTCTACCACTCTTTGTTGGTCTGTATCTAAAGGAGTTGTTTTGGAGTTTTCGTAAACAGTTTTTATTCTAAGAAAAAGGTTTTTGTTTTGGGTGATTTTTGAGCGATACTCAGACAATAAAGGCACAATTTCTCCTTGAATTTCTCTAAACTCAGGGCTAGATAGATTTCCGCTAAATATGCCGTAATATGTAAAGACTCTTTCTAGCTCTTTTCCTGAACGCTCCATTGCTTCGATGGTATTTTCAAATGTAGCAGGCTCTTGGTTGTTTGCTATTTCATCAATTTCAGAAAGTTTTATGTCAATTGATTTTGTCATGGCTTCTTTAATGTCTTCAACCTTCATTAGGTCAAATGCTGGAACCCCGCCATAAGGGCCTGTCCATTCTTTCATTAAAATATTTTCTGTCATAGGTTTATTTTCTGTTTCTGATTCGGATTCTTTTTTTGGGGAGCAAGCATTAAAGGCATAAATGCTAAAAATAATTGCTACAAATAAGGTAGCTTTTTTAGTGAGAAAATTCATAAAAACGATTTAATTAAAAAACTTGCAAATTACTAAAAAGATACTTGGCTCCTAAGTATAGAAAAAAGGAGTTAATTCGAATTGGTTACTAATAAAAAGAACAATTGTTAACTACCTGAAATTAGTTGAAAAAGTTTTGGTTAGCGCCACCACAAGCAATAACCAAAATAGTATCGTTTGGTGTTATAAGTTCATAATCGAAATAAACAGCAGATAAAGCTGCACCGCATGCAGGCTCTACCAAAGTATTATACTCTTTGGCAAATAAGGTTGTGGCTTCAATGGCTATTTCATCGTCCATAACAAAAGAAGAAATGTTAAATTCTTTGGCTAACTTAAGTGCCATAGGAGTTATTTTTTTTGCGCCTAGAGTTGTAGCTACTGTTTTAATTTCTTTAAGTTCGATTATTTTGTTGGCTTTATAGCTTTCGTAAAAAGATGCGGCTCCTTTGGTTTCTGTGGTTATGATTTGTGTTTTGTTCCAACCATGTTTTTTTAAACCCATTAAAATTCCGCAAAGCAAACCGCCTCCTCCAACAGAAACAATTAGTTTATCGGGTTGTGGCATTTGGTCAAAACATTCATCAATAATTGTGGAGTGGCCTTGCCAAAGCAATTCATCATCAAAAGGAGGAACGTAAATAGCATTTTCTGTTTTGGATAATTGCAATGCATGCTGATGAGCATCGTCCCAAGCATCTCCAAAAATCAAAACTTCGGCATTTAAAGTTTCAATTTTTTGTTTCATGAATTGAGAGGTAGTTTTAGGTACAACTACTTTGACTTTTGCATTTAATTTCATTCCGGCATAAGCCATTGAATAGCCTGCATTTCCGCCAGAAGATGAAATAAAATTTTTGTGACCTTGCTTAACATGAAATCTGCAAAAAGCATCCATTCCTCTAATTTTAAAAGAGTTTGTTGGCTGAAAGCATTCCATTTTATAAAACACATTTAGGCCTTTTTCTAAGTGCAGTTTATGCGATTTAAACAAGGGTGTTTTTTGATAAAGTTTTTCTTCCATTTTGAAAATTGAATTTTAAAAAATGGGCTTTTTATCTAAAACCTTATGAGAGCCATCGCAACCTGGCATTTTTTTCGATAAACCACAAACGCAGTCATTTATCCCTTTGCCTAATAAGATTCTTGGAATGTATTTTTCGATTCTTGTAATAAGTGTTTTTGGTTGTTTGGCCTGAGAAAAGTGGAGGAGGTAACCTCTTTGTCTTCCGTGAGTTAAACTAATGAAAGCCTCTCTTAATTTTTGGTTTTCTTCAAATTTATTTTGAAGTTCAATTGGAAATTCAATCTGTGATTTGGCTTTACTGTCAAACTTTATACCTGCCTTCTCAATTTCGATTGCTTCAAAAATATAGGCTTTAATTGTAGCTTTAAGTTTTTCAATTTCAGCTACATGTGTAAATTTAATTAATCTTCCTTCAAAGGAATTATCTCCGGGTTTTTCCAGTATATTTTCGTAATCGCTTAACAAAGAGCCTTTGAAGAAATTTATGGAGCAATAGTTTTTAAAAGCACTTACGATTAATATGTTTTTACCTTGATGAGTGTAACATGGAACACGCCATTTCAATTCTTCATTTAAGTTACAATTTAGAACTATTGTTCGCAGAAGGTTAATTTCATTTTGCCATTTTGGGTTATTAGAAAAGTAAAAATCTACTGTCTGATTCATATTTAAGGATTTGTGCTAGAAAGTAATTAAAATTGAGTATCCAAATTAAAACAAACAATTTCAGTAATTGCTTTGTTAGACTGTGGATTTGGAAAAAAATAAAAACAAGAATTATCAGCCTTTTACGATGAGTAAATTGAGGCTCAAAGAGGAATCTTTTCTAGCGCAATAGATGAGCTAAGTAAAAAAAATATTGAGCTCGAAAATGCCTTAGAAATGTTAACTCAAGGTAATAGTGAAATTAGCCAGAATTCTTATAGAACTTACCATGAAATGAGAGGTCAGATGCTTATTCTTTTGGGAGTTTTAGATTTGGTTAGAGATGAAGTAGAAAATAAAACAGTTGACAACTTGCTAAACCAGGCAAATCGTTAGACGCACCTGTCATTTCCACATATTGTTTTTCGCCACCTAATTTAATTAATAGTTTTTCTTTTACCTTGTTTTGACATCCAATTAATAGAATACCTAAAATTATGATTATTGCTTTATTCTTATGTTAATCTTCTTTTTTAAAATGTTCTTTAACGTTTAAGATTAAAAACCGTAGGGGTTTCGGCGTGCGTTTTTGACTGCTTAGCCTTCGTGTAGCTTCAGCCGAGCAAGGCAGGACAAGACACGAAGTTAAAAGTCCGAGGCAAGCGAATTTACGTAACGTCTTTTTGTTTTTTTAGCCATTGTTAACTTTCGTTTTTTTTCAATAATTCAACTAATTTATTTGGGTTTTGACGGT
>JABAYK010000092.1 GCA_018609045.1 Flavobacteriales bacterium | reverse complement strand
ATAAAGATGCTAATTCTTCTACATCACTTGCCAATTCCCAGCCTGCCATACCCTGCTTCCAAACATGCGTTCCTTTTGTAATCTGACCAGATTCAACCATTTGTTTTAATTGTTCCCAACCAAAAGGACCACTTTGTTGTCCATTAACTGAAATATTATATTGAACTGATGGAGGAGGAGGAGGAGTTTGTTTTTCTTGGTTCATACCACCCATCATACCACCAACTGCGCCAGCCATTCCTTGACCAACAGCACCACCCATAGCCATACTCGCCATCATAGAGCCGGGATCCATCATTCCTCCACCGCCACCGCTGCCGCTAGAACCGCTACCAGAACCCATTTTACCCATGCTTTCAGCAGCAGTTTGAGCAACTTTTGTTTGCTGATTCAGTTGATGTGCTGAAATATTTTGTGTTTCCGTTTGTAGTTTTTGAGCTCGTTGAGCTTCTTCTCTTTGAATACGTAAAGTTTCTTCCATATTCGCAGCGTTTATTTCCTGCGTGTCTTGCAAGTTTTTAATATTCACTTCTGTTTGTGCGCCAACAGTTTTAGTTGTTTGTTCTGCTGTGACTTTTCTCAATTCAGCATATCCCTCAGCTTCTTTGTCAACTTCAAGGTTTGCAATATCTAAACCTTTCATGTTTACACCAAAATCTGTTTCAAGTCGAGCACCTAAATACTTTGCAACTAAATCATTTATTTCAAGGATTTTTCTTTCCATTTGCAATACAGGCATCCCATTGTCAGCAGGAATATTTGTAACTACACCTTTAATGTATTTTGTTATAGCATCCTTTATTTGCTTTTTAAAGTCATCTAATTCAAAATTGATTAAACGATTTAGTTTTATAAAGCCTTTGTAGTCTGTTACATTAAAAGTCAATGTTCCTCTAACAGCCATCGGAACAGCAAAATCCATAAACCTTGGATCAAAAACATCAAAATAAGGTACGCCAAAACGAATTTGAATATTTCCTGATAGGTTTATAAAATAAATTTCTGCCTGAAAAGGAGAAGAACCTCCAAAAGCAAGACCAACAATACTTGTTAGTATTGGGAAATTGGCAGTTTTGATAGTTTGATCAAAAGGTCCCTCAATAAAATCTTGAATTGTACCGTCCTTTTGTTTGTATTGAAAAACAGCAAGCTCACCGTCTTTAACACGTAGACTGCTACCATAACGTATTGAGTTTTCTTTTTTTGTACTATTGGCATCACCACTTGGGCGCCATTTATGAACTAAATATTCTTGTTCATCACAGCGGATCACATCCATGAATCCGCCTTCTTCTTTTTTACTAAATAAACCCATAATTAATTATTTTAGGATAAAAATTTTAACGCATTAATAGTATTTGTTCTATCTATGAAATTAAACTCCTATTTGTTTTGCGTAATGTTCAATTTCTTCCAATGTTTTTTTATCACCTTTCATTGAAAACCTGGCTTTGATTATTATTTGTTCACATTTGGCAAGCCATGCTTTTTTCATTTTGCCTTTAGATTGTCCCACCTTATCCCAAAAGTTTAATTTTCTCTTAGCTTCAGGTATTCCAATAGCAAGAATTTCAAGAATATCTTCTTTGGAATTAGGAATAGGAAAAGTACTAATAAAACTTAATTTCCTATCAGCGCAGGCCGCCTCAATTTCTTGATCAATTACCGCTTGCATTTTCATCATAATCTTTTCTTCTCTCTGCAGACCACCCTTTGGGATCACGTGTCGATCCCTTTTATTGTCAAAATAATCCTTGCGAACTACTTCTTCAATTTTCATCAATTCATCATTTAGTTTTTGAACATTGAATGCCGCTTCTGTATTTCTAAATTCATGACCACAATCAGAACACTTTGTGTTGAAAGATTCTACAGGAGCACCACAGGAAGGACATTTTTTTGTAGTTCCTTCTTTTTGTGATTTTTTTTCTGTATTTGAAGAAACATTCTGAGGAGGTATTGGTGGAGAAGGGGGTGGTACTTCTGTTTTTGTTGAACCTGTAATTATCATTTCTTCAAGTTCTAATTCAAAGTCTAATGGATCGATGCCAAGTTGTTCTGCTTTTTTGATTAAAAGCTCTCGGCTTCTTTCAGTTAATTCTCCCTTAGAAAGAAGATTTTTTACTAAAGTATCTAATTCTGGTATCATAGTTTAAACGTTAATTTGTTTTCTATGTAGTTAAGAAGTAAGCCAACGCAACAAATGCCGCAACACCCAGCAGCAAAAAGAACATATTTATATTACTTTTAATCTTTTTTTTCCGCAGCATTTTTCTGTAATTGTCAACATGTGGTTTAAATGTTAAATCATTTATAGAAATAATTTCTAACTTATTGATAGCCTCATCAGCCTTGTCAGCCCATGTTTTTTTAATACCACCTTCGCCCCATGCAGCTTTCGATATTCCAACAGCAATAAACTCCAATAAATCTTCTTTATTATTAGGTATTGGGAAATTCGAAATAATCCCCTCAATAACATCATCATAATCTTCAATATTGGGATCTATTGTTTCTATTTTTTCAGTTAAAGTTATTATTGAACTAACTCCTTTTGTTGCTCTATACTCATGTCCGCAGTCTAGGCATTTCGTAGTAAAAGATTTCACAGTTGCACCACAAGCAGGACAAGTTTTAACATTACCAACTTTTTCTTTTTGCTTTGGCTTACTAGCTTCTAATTGATGTAGTTTTCCATCTAAAATCATTTCAATTTCATCCTTGTCAATACCAAGTGATTCTGCTTTACGAAGTATAATCACCCTTTCTTTTTCAGTAACGACTCCATCTGCGAGAGCCATGTCAATTAAGTTTTCAATTTCTGGATGCATATTATTTTGTTTTAAGTGTTATTTACTAGCTTGCTTGTAAGAGCAGTAAAAGTTGTGATTAGGAGTGCTTTTTCAGCATAATCAAAAATTAATTTCATGTCGAAAATAATAATAATAGCCTATCCTATTACAGTGATTTTAAGAAAGGTTGTAAATTAGAAAAAAAGGAATGCTGTGAATGGTATGATGGCCAATGCAGATAACCTAGACTAGAAACTCTAATTAAGGACTTTAATCACTTCTTAAAAACCTTGAACTCTTGTGTTGTTCCGTTAGCATTTATCTTTCGAGATAGTTGGCTTTGAGATTTTGGAATGATTATCAAATGATTACATGGAATTAAATATTATATTCACGTTGTAATTAAAATTAAGGTTATGAAAAAAATATTAATGGTATTAAGTATTAGTTTATTTCTATTTAGTTGCAGTCCATCTCCATGTGAATGTAACAAAAATGCAAGAAAATATGGTATTGGAGGTAGTATATCTACGACACAAGATTGTGTTGAGAAATATAGAGATGACATTCCTAAAAGTTATACAGGAACTAATAAATTTAATGAAGAACTAATACGATTAAGTGGGGAAGAATGTTACGAATAAATAAATCAACAATTATTGAGAATTAGAGAAGGAAGTATAATTATGTGGTACTTCTTTTTTTTTGTGGAAATGGGTATTAGATTGCATTTAGGATTAACCTAGAGATTTCTTTAATTCAAAATGACGTTCCACATATGAATGCAAAGTATCGTCATTAAAAGTCCAATCATCAAAAGCGTCGATACTTTTATGAAATTCAAATAACGAATCAAAATGACAGATCATCATTTCTTGTGATATTATTGGGAAATTTTCTTTTGTCTTAAACTTACTTTTATTACCATAGTCTTTTATGCCATTAGT
>JABAYK010000159.1:12206-25057 GCA_018609045.1 Flavobacteriales bacterium | reverse complement strand
ATGATTACCCAAAAGGCCGAAGACCATCTTTTTTACATGCCTATAAACAACTTGCCTTCAAGTTTTACCGAGGATGAAAAAGCAACCTTAACCGAAGCTTTCAAAAGCATGATTGAAGAAAAGTTGGTGCCCACTTACCAAGATTTACATCAATTTGTAAGCACAACTTATTTGGCCGCCGGAAGAGAAACTAGCGGAATTTCTGATGTGCCTAATGGCGAAGCCGAATATCAATTCCGCATAAAAAAATACACCACCACCAACATGACAGCCCAAGAAGTGCATCAATTGGGTTTAGATGAGGTGGAGCGCATCTCAAAAGAAATGGAAAAGGTGAAAAGCCAAGTTGGTTTTGAGGGAGATTTAAAAGCCTTTTTCGATTTTGTTAGAACCAACAAAAAGCTAATGCCTTACACTGATGCTCAGCAAATTATCGATAATTTCAACCAAATTCACGAAACCATCAAACCACAAGTAGCCAAGTTGTTCGACAAAACTCCAAAAACAGGATTTGAGGTAAGAAGAACTGAGGCATTTAGAGAAGCTTCCTCAAGTGCCGAGTACAACCAAGGTTCAAAAGATGGCACAAGGCCAGGCATTTTTTATGTGCCAATTCCAAATGCAAGTCAATACAATGTTTTTTCTGACGAAGCTTTGTTTTTGCATGAAGCCATTCCGGGTCATCATTTTCAGGTTTCATTAACCCAAGAAAACGAAGAATTGCCCGAGTTTAGAAAAACACTTTGGTACAGCGCTTATGGCGAAGGTTGGGCTTTGTACACCGAAAGTTTAGGCGAAGAATTAGGCCTTTACACAGACCCTTACCAATATTTTGGGATGTTGGGCATGGAGATGCACCGCGCCATTCGTTTGGTGGTTGACCCAGGCATGCACGTTATGGGTTGGAGCAGAGAAAAAGCAATTCAATATTCGTTAGACCACGAAGCCGAGCCCGAAGCAAGCATAATTTCAGAAATTGAACGCTACATGGCCAATCCGGGTCAGGCTTTATCTTACAAGGTTGGTCAGTTAAAGATTTTGGAGCTTAGAGCAAAAGCTGAAAAAACTTTGGGAGATCAATTCGATATCAAAGAATTTCACAACCAAGTTTTAGAAACAGGATGTATTCCATTGGCATTGTTAGAAGCCAAAATTGACAATTGGGTTGCGGAGGCTTCGAAATAAAAAAACCATGAATCAAAAGCTTTTAAGGATTTCAATTTTTTATGTAATTGCCCTTTTCGGCTCATATATTTTTAGAATTGCCAAGCCAGATTGGTTCACCAACTTAACCTTGCCGGGAGGATTTACCGCTTTTAAATATTTGGCAGAAGGTGCAGGTCCAGCCATTGGAGCATTGCTGGTAATAATAGCTTTTAAACCCAAGTTAAAAATTTCATTTTGGGGAAGTTCTCTCAAATGGTCGTTAATTATGTTGGCCATCCCAATGATTTTATTTACCTCGATGGGAGTGCAAAACGAATTAGGCCTGCAACCCAATTATTATGGTTTTTTGGTTGGTGTAGTTTCTATGCTTTATGTAATACTTGAAGAATTAGGCTGGCGAGGTTACTTCTTAAACGAGTTAAGAGGCGAGAAAATGTCGACTTGGTTAAGGGCTGCTATTATTGGCACCCTTTGGTTTGCTTGGCACCTAAACTTCAATTTCGAAGGCGAAATGCTAAAACAACAATTGGTATTTTGGGCTTTGATGATTTTTGGAAGTTGGGGTTTTGAGAAAATTACCGATGTAACCAACTCGGTAGTTTCTGTAGCATGTTTTCACCTTTTGGGAAGCATTTTAGGCTACAACATGTTAATTCAGAATGGTTTAACCGAAACCCAAAAAATGATTTTGTTTGGAGTTTGTTTGGTTAGCTGGATTGTTATTGTAAACCTTTGGAAAAAAGAAAACCTTAAAACGCAACCATGATTTTTGAAGATGAAACCTTTGCGGGAAAAGACTATCAAAAAAAATCGCTTGAAAAAGCCACTTACGAAAATTGCCAATTCAACAGCTGCAATTTTGGCGAACTAAACCTTACGGGAATAAGCTTTGTTGATTGCCAATTTACCGACTGTAACTTTAGCAATGCCATGCTCAACACAGTTTCTATAAATGGTGCTGAGTTTAAAAATTGCAAAATGCTTGGCTTGCATTTCGAGCATTGTAATCCGTTTTTATTTTCGGCTAACTTTACAGGATGCCAATTAAATTTGAGCAGCTTTTACCAAGTTAAGTTAAAGTATGCCCAATTGATCAACTGCACTTTAGTGGATGTAGATTTTACCGAAGCAGATTGCACCAATGTAAAGTTTGATGGCAGCGATTTATCTCAAGCCATTTTCGACCAAACAAATTTGTTAAAAGCAGATTTTAGAACTGCCGAAAATTTCATCATCAACCCTGAAAATAACAACATATCAAAGGCAAAATTCGCAAAATACAACCTATTGGGATTACTCACCCACTTTAACATCGATATTGAATAAATTCGCAAAAAGCAAAAAAAATGGATTACAACTTTTCTCATACCGTAGCAGATAGATTGATGAAATATGTTCAGGTTGATACCGAAGCCGACCCAAACTCAAACACATTTCCATCTAGCGAAAAGCAAAAAGATTTGAGTCGCATTTTGGTAAAAGAGCTTATAGATTTAGGCGTAACCGATGCCTTTATGGATGAACACGGATATGTTTTTGGAACAGTAAAAAGCAATTCAGATAAACCTAATATTCCAACCATTTGCTTTTGTAGTCATGTTGATACTACGCCTGATGCAACGGGTAAAAACGTAAAGCCAATCTTACATAGAAATTATGATGGCAAACCCATGGTATTGCCCGATGATTTAAAACAAGTAATAACCACAGATAAACATCCTTACCTCAAAGAAAAAATTGGTGATGATATCATTACAGCAAGTGGTACAACTTTGCTTGGCGCCGATGACAAAGCAGGTGTGGCTTGTATCATGGATTTTGTGCAAGTTTTGAAAGAGAACCCAGCTATAAAACATGGCGACATCAGAATTCTTTTCACCCCTGATGAAGAAATTGGAAGAGGCGTAGATTTTTTAGACATGAAAAAACTTAAGGCCGATTTCGGTTACACGCTAGATGGTGGAGAATTAGGCTCAATTGAAGACGAAAGTTTTTCTGCCGATGCTGTAAAAATTACCATTCACGGCGTGAGTGCCCATCCGGGTTATGCTAAAAACAAATTGGTTAATGCTATGAAAATTGCAGGCGAAATTTTGGCTGCCTTGCCCAAAGATTCTTGGTCGCCCGAAACTACTGAGCACCGCGAAGGATTTGTACACCCAATTGCCATGGATGGTATGGCAGAAAAAGCCGAACTTACTTTTATCATCAGAGACCACATCACGGCCAAGTTAAAAGAGTATGAAATTAGGTTAGAAGAAATCGTGAAACAAAAAGTTGCACAATACCAAGGAGCTACTTTTGAGTTTAATATTACTGAGCAATACCGCAACATGAAAGAGGTTTTAAAAGATGTTCCTTTTGTTTCCCAATATGCCATAGATGCCATGAAAGAAGTTGGCATTGAGCCAAAACCAGTAATTATACGTGGTGGTACAGATGGCTCTCGACTTTCATTTATGGGCTTGCCCTGCCCTAACCTATTTACAGGCGAAATGGCCATCCACTCTAAACATGAATTTGTAAGTGTTCAAGACATGGAAAAAGCGGTAAAAACCATGGTGGCTCTAGCCGGAATTTGGGAGCAACACTAAGGGTAGTTTTTGGTTTTTGGTTTTTGGTTTTTGGTTTTTGGTTGGAAAAAAAGTGAATCAACCAAAAACATCTTTCAAGGCATCATCGGCCGAATGGAATTGAAACTTAAATCCGTCATCAATTACTTTTTTACAAGATATTGGGCTTCCTTCTAAAACCAAGCTTGCCATTTCTCCCAACATCAATTTTAACACAAATGCGGGCGCATTAATAGGCATTAAAATTTTTGATGAGTATTTAGAAATGGTTTTCATAAAGTTTTGGTTGTTTATGGTTTCTGGGCCAACTGCATTGTAAACTGTGTTCTTTTTATTCTGCAAACTCCATAAAATCATACGGCATAAATCATCAATATGTACCCACGGAATATTTTGTTTTCCATGACCCAAAGCGGCTAAAACTGGAGGTGCTGTCATTTCTTTTAATGCCCCACCATTTTTTGCCAACACAACGCCTATTCTTAATTGGGTAGAAGGAATATTTAAATCTCTAAATTGGTTGGTTGCCTTTTCCCACAAATTAACAACATGAGCCAAATAGCCTTGTTCGGGGCCATCTTTTTCTGTAAAAACAATATCTTTTGTTTCGGTGCCATAAATGCCAATTGCCGAAGCCGAAACAATTGCAATTGGTTTCTTTTCGAGCGATTTTATGGTTTCAAAAAGCAAATTTGTAGAATCTACCCTACTATCAATAATTTCTTGCTTTCTTGCCTTATTCCACCTTTGGTCTGCAATACCGGCACCTGCCAAATGCACCAAATAATCAATTCCGTCAAATGCTTCTCGTTCAAGAGTTTGGTTTTTTACATCCCAAATAAAACTATTTGGATTATTGCTTTTTTTCCTCGAAAAAGCCCTTGCTACATCACCTTGCTTTTCAATTAATTCGATTAATCTTTTACCAACTAATCCAGTTCCTCCGGTAATAAAATAGGTTGCCATGGGTTCAAAGTAAATTTAAATTATCAATTTTAGCCTTTAAACATCAATAGCAGTTAAAAGTTGGAAAAATACACGCTTCCTTCCCCAAAAGAATTCTTTAAACACCAAGAAATTTTAAAGTTAACAGCTTTACAAATAGAAAAAGACTTTGGTATGTTTAAACTTAAAGTGGACGTAAATTTTGAAAATGAAAATTATTTCGAACACATTCTTAATCAGATTAAAGAATTTGTTTTAACCGAACTACACAAAAACCAAAGCGTGTTGATGCCGCTTTTGTACCAAATAGATGTATCTGAAAATAAAATTAAACGACAGATTCAAATGCAGCAAGGGCTTGAAATGCATCATGTTTTAGCAGAGTTAATTATTGAACGAGAAATTAAAAAAGTAATTACCAAACTTTACTTTAGCGAAGACCCCAAAAAGAAAGCACTTTTATTGCACTAAACCTAATAAATAGATAGCTGTTTAAATATTAAATTTGTTCCCTTAATTTGAACCCTTTTTTATGGACCAATTCTCATATCTCAGCAATGGCGATGTTTCGGCAATTGATGAAATGTATAAACAATATGTAAACAACCCCAACTCGGTTGACTTTGGATGGAAAAAGTTTTTTGAAGGGTTTGAGTTTTCTAAAACCAATTACGAAGACCAAGGAGATGTTCCCGAAACTTTCTTGAAAGAATTTAAAGTGCTTAACCTAATTGCTGGTTACCGCACTAGAGGTCATCTGTTTACAGAAACAAATCCTGTAAGAACAAGAAGACAATATCACCCGGGGCTAAATGTTGAAACCTTTGGCCTAACTGAGCAAGATTTAGAGCAAGAGTTTGCAGCAGGTTCAGAAATTGGGATAGGAAAAGCGAAGTTAAAAGATATTATTTCTCACCTTAAAGCCACTTACACGCGCTCTATTGGTTTAGAGTACATGTACATTAGAGACCCTGAAAGAATAAATTGGCTAAAAAGCAACTTAGAACCCAATCAAAATACCCCTAAATTTTCTATTGAAGAAAAAAGAACCATTTTAAGAAAACTGAACCGAGCAGTGGTTTTCGAAAGCTTTATGCACAAAAAGTTTGTTGGGCAAAAAAGATTTTCGTTAGAAGGTGGCGAATCTTTAATTCCTGCTCTAGATTCAGTTGTTGAAAAAGGAGCAACTTTAGGTATAAAAGAGTTTGTTATCGGAATGGCTCACCGAGGAAGGTTAAATGTTTTAGCAAATATTTTAAATAAAACCTACACCGATATTTTTTCTGAATTTGAAGGAAAAGAATACGAAGACAATCTTTTTGATGGCGATGTAAAATACCATTTAGGATTTTCCTCTACAACAAAAACTAATCATGGAGAAGAAGTTAATATTACACTTTCTCCAAACCCATCTCACCTTGAGGCAGTTGACCCAGTTGTTGAAGGAATAGTTAGAGCCAAAATAGACTTTCACCACAAAGATGAAAGTAAAATTTGCCCAATTTTAATTCATGGTGATGCCTCCATAGCCGGACAAGGAGTTGTTTATGAGGTAATTCAAATGGCTAAGCTAGATGGATATCGAACAGGCGGAACAATTCATATTGTTGTAAATAACCAAATTGGGTTTACCACAAATTATTTAGACGCAAGGTCATCAACTTATTGTACCGATGTAGGCAAGGTAACCCTTTCTCCAGTTTGGCATGTAAACGGAGACGATGTAGAAGCTGTTGTGCATACCATTCAGATGGCTATGGAGTACAGACAACAATTTAAACAAGATGTTTTTATTGATTTGTTATGCTACAGAAAATACGGACACAACGAAGGTGACGAACCACGTTTTACCCAACCTTTATTGTACAAGGCCATAGCCAAACATCCAAACCCAAAAGCAATTTATTTAGAAAAATTAATTGCCGAAGGTGTTGTTACAAAAGACGAAGGCAAAAAACTTGAAATTGAGTTAAATGACTTTTTGCAAGCTAGGCTTGACGAGTCTAAAGAAATTAAAAAAGCTACAATTACTTCCTTCTTAAAGTATACTTGGCAAGAAATGCAAAGGCCTAAACCGGGCGAAATTTTTAAACCTGCCAAAACCCAATTCGATTTTAATACCTTAAAGGAGGTTGGGAATAAAATTAGCGCATTGCCAAGTGGTAAAAAGTTTTTCAAAAAAACCGAAAGACTTTTTGCCGAGCGTTTAAAAATGATTGAAGAAACCGAAGTTGTTGATTGGGCTATGGGAGAACTTTTAGCCTATGGAACACTCTTAAAAGAAGGTTACGACGTTAGATTGAGTGGACAAGATGTAGAAAGAGGAACATTTTCTCATAGACACTCTGTTATTACCTTAGAAGACTCTGAAGAAGAATACATTCCATTAGCAAATATTGCAGAGCCACAGGGCCAAGTTCATATTTATAACTCGTTTCTTTCTGAATATGCCGTTTTAGGTTTTGATTATGGCTACGCAATGGCAAGCCCTCATGCATTGGTAATTTGGGAGGCTCAATTTGGCGACTTTAACAATGGCGCTCAAATTATTATAGATCAGTTTATTAGTGCGGCCGAAGATAAATGGCATACCATGAATGGATTAGTAATGTTGCTTCCACATGGATATGAAGGCCAAGGAGCAGAACATTCAAGCGCAAGACTTGAAAGGTTTTTACAACTTTGCGCCGAAGAAAATATTCAAATAGCCAACTGTACAACGCCAGCTAACTTTTTCCATATTTTAAGGCGTCAAATACATAGGCCATACAGAAAACCATTAATTGTTTTTACGCCAAAAAGTTTGTTGCGTCACCCAAAAGTGGTTTCTCCGCTAAAAGATTTGGCCAAAGGGTCTTTTCAAGAACTAATTGATGATGAAAGCGCAGATCCTAAAAAAGTAAAAAGAGTTGCTTTCTGCAGCGGTAAAGTTTATTACGACGCTATGGACCAAAGAGCAGAAAAAGGAGTTGACGATATGGCCATTGTAAGATTGGAGCAACTTTATCCTTTTCCTCAAAAGCAATTTGACGAAGTATTGAAAAAATACAAAAACTGCGAAAAAATTATTTGGTTGCAAGAAGAACCAGAAAATATGGGTCCATGGACTTACATATTAAAATCGCACAGAAATATCAATTGGCATTTGGTTTCAAGACACGAAAGTGCATCACCTGCTACAGGTTCATCGAAAAGACATATGCAAAGATTTAACGAATTATTTAACAAACTTTTTTCAGTTTAAAAGCTAACAATATTGCCCATCATGATAAAAGAAATGAAAATACCAAGTCCGGGAGAATCTATTACAGAAGTAGAAATTGCTACTTGGCTTGTTGAAAATGGTGATTATGTTGAACTAGATCAACCTATTGCCGAAATAGATTCAGATAAAGCAACTTTAGAGTTGCCAGCAGAATTTGCTGGAACAATTGAGCTTTTGGTGGAAGAAGGCGAAACTGTTGAAGTTGGTCAAATTGTTTGCAAAATAGATACCTCTGCCAAGGCTCCAGAAGGTGCTCCCAAAAAGAAAGAAAATGCAGAGGAGGCTGCTCCTAAAAAAGAAGAGGCCCCAAAACAAGAAAAAGCAGCTCCTGCGAAACCTGTAGCTATTGATAATAGTGTAAAAGCTACCCCTGTTGCCAAAGAAATGATGCAACAAAACAATATTTCTGGCAATGCGGTTAAAGGCTCAGGCAATAACGGTAAAATTACCAAAGCCGATATTGAAGCTTATATCTCTGGAGGTATTGACACTTCTTACATTCAAGGTTGGGGAGGTACAAGAATGGAATCTCGTGAAAAAATGTCGATGCTAAGAAGAAAAGTAGCAGAGCGTTTGGTAAGTGTTAAAAATGAGACTGCCATGCTTACTACATTTAACGAAGTAGACATGAGCACTGTGATGGCAGTTAGAAGCCAATACAAAGATAAATTTAGAGAAGTTCATGGTGTAAACCTTGGCTTTATGTCTTTTTTCACAAAAGCAGTTACAGAGGCCTTAAGATTATTTCCAGCTGTAAATGCTCAAATTGATGAAAAAGAAATGATTTTTCATGATTATGCCGATATTGGCATTGCGGTAAGCTCTCCAAAGGGTTTAATGGTTCCCGTTTTAAGAAACGCTGAGCAAATGGATTTAGCTACTATCGAAGCTGAAATAAAAAGATTAGCCATTAAAGCACGAGATGGAAAATTAGGTATTGAAGAAATGACTGGCGGAACCTTCACCATTACCAATGGTGGTGTTTTTGGCTCTATGTTGAGCACTCCAATTATCAACCCTCCACAATCGGCTATTTTAGGTATGCACAACATAGTTGAAAGACCTATTGCTGTAAATGGAAAAGTTGAAATTAGACCAATAATGTACGTTGCTCTTTCTTACGACCACAGAATTATTGATGGTAAAGAATCAGTAAGTTTCTTATACAAAATCAAAGAAATGATTGAAAATCCTGTGAAACTAATTTTTGGAAGTAAAGCCCCAGAAGAAGTTTTATTAGGCTTATAAAATCTAAAAATAAAATGAAAAGCCTTCAATGATGAAGGCTTTTTTTTTGGCTTTGATTAAACCTATATTTGATTAAAACAAAATCTAGTGAATTTACTCGCAATTGTTTGGACTGTTGATCCTGATATTATTTCATCTCCTTTAACTGTAAGGTGGTACGGCTTGCTTTTCGCAACCGCATTCTTATCGGGATATTACCTGCTACAAAAAATATTTAAGCAAGAAGGAATTAGCGAAGAGTGGCTTGATAAAGTACTTATGTATGTAATGATAGGTACAGTTTTAGGTGCAAGATTAGGCCATGTGTTTTTTTACGATTGGGCTTATTACAGCCAAAACTTATCTGAAATTCCAATGGTTTGGAAAGGAGGCTTGGCAAGCCATGGTGCAGGAATAGGAATTATATTTTCACTTTGGTTGTATTCTAAATACGTAACCAAAAAACCTCTTTTATGGATTTTAGACCGTGTAGCTTTAACAGTTGCCTTAGGAGCCTTTTTTATTCGTTTTGGTAATTTAATGAACCACGAAATTATTGGAATACCAACCGACCTTCCTTGGGCTTTTATTTTTACCAGAGTTGACGATATTCCTCGCCACCCAACCCAAATTTACGAAGCACTATCCTACCTCGTAACATTTGGCGTTTTAGCTTTTATGTTTTTTAAGCAAAATTGGAGAAATCTTATCGGTAAAACTTTTGGGTTATTTCTGACACTTCAATTTCTTGTGAGATTTTTTGTTGAGTTTTTAAAAGAAAACCAATCTGCATTTGAAGACGATTTAACCCTAAATATGGGTCAAATATTGAGTATCCCATTCATTATTATTGGGCTATTCTTTATTTTTAAACCACAAACTAGTAATAAATGAAAGGTATAGTTTTTACCGAATTTTTCGAGATGGTGGAAGAAAGGTTTGGTTTTGAAATGAGCAACCAACTTGTTGAAGATACCGAATTAAAATCAGGCGGAGTATATACTGCTGTTGGCACTTATAGCCACCATGAAATTGTTGCTTTGGTAGTTAAATTAAGTGAAAAAACAGAAATAGAAATTCCTAAACTTTTAAATGTTTTCGGGCATCACTTATTTGGAGTTTTTGTTAAAGCTTACCATCATTTTTTTGTAGGAGTAGACAATTGTTTTGATTTTTTTAAAAATATTGATAACTATATACACGTAGAAGTTTTAAAATTATATCCAGATGCCGAATTGCCAAAATTTGAAATTGAGGAAAGCTCTAACAATAAATTGGTTTTAGTTTACACCTCGGTAAGAAGAATGAGCGATTTGGCCGTTGGTTTAATGGAAGAAGCTGCAAATCACTTTAATGAAGATATTACCATAACAAAGGAGCTAATAACTCCTGATGGTGATTCAGTTAGGTTTATATTAACCAAATAGGTTTTGGATAAAGAGCTAGAAGCCATAAAAAAAGTTTTAATTAGAGAAAGGCTTGCCAGAAAGCAGGCCGGGGAAATTATTGAAAAAAAATCTCTAGAGCTTTATAATTTAAACCAAAAGCTTTTGGCTGCAAACCATCAGTTAGAAGAAAAGATATTAGAGCGAACCAAAGAGCTTCAAGAGAAAAACCTTCAAATAAAATCTAACGAAGAGCGCATTAACCTTGCTATTGAAAGCGCAGGCCTTGGTGTTTGGGATTGGAACATAGAAAAAACAACCTTTTTTACAGCGAAGAAATTGCTGGTTTAGGGGGATATACAAAGGAGGAGTTCGAAAATACGTTCAATTCGTTTTTTGATATAATTCATCCTGACGACCACGAAAAAACCAAACTAGGTATAGTTGCACACTTAAAAGGAGAAACAAAGCGCTTTACTTTAGACATGAGATTGCTTAAGAAAAGTGGAGGGTATTTGTGGGTTTTTATTGCAGGCAAAGTAATTCAGCGAAAAGGTACCGGAGAAGCAACTAGAATTACCGGTGTTTACCAAGATATATCTTACAAAAAGCAAGCGGAGTTAGACTTAATTGAGGCCAAAGAAAAGGCTGAATATGCCTCTCAGGCAAAGGCAGATTTTCTATCTATCATGAGCCATGAAATTAGAACTCCCTTAAATGGAATTATTGGCACAACCAATTTATTGTTAGAGTCTGAACCAAGTCAAGAACAATCAAAATTACTCAATGCCTTAAAGTTTTCAGGAAAAACATTAATGCAAATTATCAATGATATTCTCGACTTTTCGAAAATTGAATCTGGTAAAATAAAGTTAGAAAACGAGGTTTTTCATCTCAAAGAATTAATGGATTCTGTTTATTCTACTTTTCAGTTAAGAGCCGAACAGAAAGGATTAGAACTTACCTTTAAATGCCCTGCCGAAATGCCCAAGTATCTTTTTGGAGATAGTGGTAAACTTATTATTGTATTAAATAACCTCATAGGAAACGCAATTAAATTTACAGATAGCGGCTCGGAAAAGTTATGGGCAGCTTCAAGTATCCTAAAAAAGATGAAGTAATAGTTGAGTTTTCAATTACCGATTCGGGAATTGGAATTTCAAAAGAAAACTATAAAAAAGTATTTGAAAGCTTTTCGCAAGAAGGGGCTTATATTAACAGAAGATATGGTGGAACTGGGTTAGGCTTGGCCATCACCAAAAGGTTTGTGGAAATTCAAAAAGGTAATATTTCAATTGAGAGTAAGATTGGAGAAGGATCAACCTTTACGGTTTCAATTCCTTATTTAATTCCAAAGAATATCTCTAAAACCAAAAAAGAAGTAAAACAAACTACTGAGCTTCTTTATGACCTAGAGGGTGCAAAAATATTGTTGGTTGAAGACAACCCCATGAACCAAATGATAGCGGAAACTTTCTTAACCAAATGGAATGCTAAGGTTTCTATCGCAAACAATGGTTTAGAGGCATTAGCTGCCTTAAAACAAGAAACCTTTAATGTTGTATTGATGGACATTCAAATGCCAGAAATGGACGGATATGAAGCAACAAGACAAATTAGATTAGACAAAAAGTACGATAACCTTCCGATTATTGCTTTAACCGCTTCAGCTATGGTTGAAGTAAGAAATAAGATTACTGCTGCAGGCATGAACAACATGGTAACCAAACCATTTGAGCCTAAAGAGTTATTTACTGCTGTTTTGAAAAGCCTTTACAAGTAATTACTTGTTAAGCAACTGGTCTACTTCTTCTACTGGAACCTCTTTACCATCTTTTTCTCCAACCAACCTAATTTCTCCAATATTTTGTTGCTTTAAATAGTTAGCATAATCTTCTGCCTCTTTTTTAGAGTAATATGGTTTAGAAATAAACCTAGATTCTCCGCCCTCTCCATCAGAAACTTCTACGTTACCAAACTTGATTAATTGGTTTAAGAAGTTAATTGGCATTTTCTCTTTAAATACTCCAAACTCAACCCTATAATTCACTGTTGGATTTGTTTTCTCAATCAATTGGTCTATCAGTTCATCTAGCTCATCTAAATTTGAGTTATCGGTATTAATTGGTGTATTGGTTTGCTGTGGTTGTTGCTGTTCTTGCACCTTTTGGGCTTCTTCTTTTACCTTTTCAAATTCTTCTTTTGCTTGGTTTATTTCTTCTAAAGTTTGTTTTTGTTGGGTCTGTATATCTTGCAACTCTTCTTTCAACTTTCTCAATTCATCAATTT
>JABAYK010000159.1:1318-12196 GCA_018609045.1 Flavobacteriales bacterium | reverse complement strand
TGATGGCATTGGTGTTGTCTTTAGCTTTTCTTTTTGATCTGTCTCATTTTTCACGGGCGTTTTTTTCTCTTCATTTTGACCTCCCAACAATTTAAATTTATAGTCATTCTCTCCGTTAACATTTAGTGCCCTTTTATTTTCGAAAACAACAAAGTCTAATTGATAGGTTTTAATGCCATTAAAATCAATTTCAAACTCATCTTGTTGGATGGAAAAAGAGTTATCAAAAACATCTTTAAACCTTACTTTATACAAACCAGGAGCATCTACTGAAAGGAAAAAATTCCCGTTTTCATCTGTTAAGGTTTTATAAGAATTTCCCCCTGTATCAATAGCAAATACAGGAATGTCTCTAAGCGAAACATCTCCTAAAGAGCTATTAGGATCTCTATTCATAATAATTTTACCACGTATTTTGTATGTTTCACTGAAACCAAAATAAAGTGTTGTATTGCCAACTACTTCAAAGTCTCGACTTAAATCATTCAATGTAATTTCACCCTTATATTTGTTTAAGGGAGAGACAGTAACATTATACTTCCCTATTGGTATGTATTTGTAAGTTACAACTCCCGACTTATCAGATTTTAGCTCTTTTTCTGTAAAAGCAGAAAAGTCGTTTAGTGGATTGTTCTTTTGATACGTAATAAAAGCAATAATGTCTTCTAAATCCAATTCATTATCATCTTTAATCCCATTTCCATTATCATCTTTAAAGAATTTTATAGTAAGATCATAATACTTTATTCCTGGTTGCTGAAAATCAAATGATTTTCTAATGGAAAAATTTAAATTAAAATTCCTGCTTGTACTGCTTTCAGCTTCTCCAAATGTTCTTCGGTTAATAAAAACTCCTGTATTCGCTCTAACTCTCCACCCTCTAGGTAAAATTAGGCTCCCTAAAATATTTAAAGAATAATTTTCAGACTCAAACTTATTAAAAATGGCTGCATTTAGATTGGCCTCAACATTTAGCTTATCATCAAAATAGTTTTTGCTTAAATACGGGCGAACAATAAAGAATTCATTTGAAAATGAGCCGTCACTGTTTGCAGAAATTACTGATTGATTAAAGAGTCCTTTGGTATAACTAAATGAAATTCCGCTTAACCTATTCCTATACTCTCCTGAAATTCGAGTAGTAGGGATAGGTTCACCTAGAATAGAAGAAACGCTAGAATTAAATACACTAACAGGAACAAAATAACCTTTACTGAAACTACCTGATATAGATTGTTGGGTGGATAATTTATAGGTAGCTCCAATTCCAAATCCATAACTTAAAATTTCATTTTTTAAACTATTGTTTATTGCAGGAAATCTAATTTCTCTTGATGAAAAATCAAATTGAGTATTAACCGTTAATTTGGTATTTATTGTCCTTGAATACCGAAGTGTTTCAATAATATTTCTAAAAGAATTTGTGTAAAATCTGGCGCCTTGAAAAATTTGATATGGATTGGTATTAATAAAATAAAAAGTATTTGTAACGCTACTCTTTTTATTTATTCTGTACCTTAAAGTGTTTCGGGCTTGAGTTGTATTATTTTGATTCGCTGAGTAAAAAGGTGAACTAACACTTAAAACGGTATTTGCTTTTAATTTTCCAAAAGCTACTTCGTTGTTTATTTCAAAAAAATGTCCTTCAAGCGTTCTATTTTCATCTTCTACATTCGGAAAGTCTGTTGGGCCAAAATAATGATTTCTCAAGCTGAAATTATATAATAGCCCCAACCTACTATTGTTAGACAAAGCCAAATTAAGCTTAACACCTGCATTTGAGGTATTTTTAAGGTTAAAACCATCCCAGAGCTGCGAAGCCGCTAAGCTAATTTTATGCCTTCGGATTTTTTTAGAATAGCCAACACCTAAATGGGTTTGGTTGCTAAAAAAAATAGAGGTGGTAATTTTTCCACTGATTACATCTCCATTTGGTAAAAATGCTGATATTCCGAGTCCTCTTGATGAATTTGATGCAATTTCATTTGAAAAAACCCCTACATCACCTATATCAATTCTTAAGTTTCTTGTTCTATAATTAATTAAATAATTACTTGTCCTCCATAAGGTTCCTTGAAGGTCGTTACCTTGAAAATAACTAAAGTTTGTTGAGTATCTAAGCTTATTATACTTATTAAAATAAATATCCCCGTTTATTATTAGTCTTGAATTTCTCGTACCAAAACCGCCTTGAGCAAAATACTCAATGTTAAGGGGGCTTTCATTTACCGACTTTGTGCTGTTTACGCCCAAACTAGGCAGCTTAACAAAACGAATTGATTTAGTTTTTGAAATATCACCAGATGAAGCTTTTATGGATATAGAATTTAAGAAAATATTTTGATTTATTATATGATCACTTTCTTCGATTGAGCTAACAGAAAACGAAATAGTTGTATCCTTTTGGGGTCCCAATTCAACTAAAATTTCATCTCTTGGCGATTTAAAGTCTCGAGAATTTAAATTGCCACCATTTTTAAGTTCTACATTTATTAGCTCTTTGGTGTTTCCTAAATTTTGGAAATACAATTCAAAAGTTTTGTATTTATAATTACTTTCAAAATAATATTTGTTTATTGGAGTATCAAAATTCCAGTTCGATTTAATTGGAATTTTCACGTAAGTTGAGTTTATCTCAAATTTCCTTCCCCCATTTATTAGAAACCTGCCTGCAATTACATAGGTTCTGCCGCCTATTGCATCTTTTGCTTGCACCATCCAAATTGAGATTCTTTTAATCTCACCTGGTTTTAGAGAAACCTTCATGCCATCTTCCATTTCAGTTCCAACGCAAGACCAGCCAAAAGGAAGGTTTAAAGATACTACTCCGTCTAATTGTGTGTCCGCAGTATTCTCTAAAATAATTGTATTGTACATTAGAGAGTCAGGTCCATGTTCTACTACTTTCTTTTGAAAACGAATAATTTTTGATCCTTCTGAATGCTTAACAAACCTTTCACTTAAGGTATCTGTTAGTAGAGAATCATTATTGGTAATTTGAGAGAACACCTCATTCGCTAGGAATAATACCAATAAGATTAATCCTAATCGAACAATCGATTTTGTAAATAGATGCCTTATGGGTTTGGACACACTCCCCCCCATGTTCCGCATCCTTGAAAATCAAAGTTTAAAGTAATATAATATAACCCTGGTGATGCATTTCCAAGGGAATTGGTTACACCCAAGTCAAACTCTACCTGAACTCTATGAGTATTAAAGGCTATTGATTCAAATGAAGGTCTATCTGAATCTAATAATAAAATTGGAGTGTTTGAAGCGGGTAAAGTTACTTTAGGTGAAAAATTATCAATAGGGCCTGCTGTAGCAAATCCATCTAAAGGAGTGCAAGTTATTTCTAACCTGTCTAAAGGTATAGTTGAAGAACCATTTAATGAAGAGATACTAGCACTAGCTGTAGAAACGTATAAATACATTTCTTCAAAATTATCAATTAGAGCTCCGTTTTGGTCGCTTAAAGTTAAGCCGAGAATTGTTTTGTATGAAACCGTTTTACCAGATTGTATTTCATCAACAGTATTAAATACAACTTCTACTCTGGCTCCTTGAAAAGCTGTAATATAAGTAGAAAGACCTAACGGTTGGGAATTAGCAAAATACCCCCAAAAAAAAAGAGCAAAAAAAATGATGCTTTTTATTAATAAAGTCCACTTTTTGCTCATGTAAATAAGTATAATAAAGAAAAAGGAAAACTAGAGGTTTAGAAATCCTTTTTCTTAAAATAATTTATGAAAAACTAAAAACCCTATAAACCGCTAGTTAGCAAGTCAAAATAGATATTGGTATAATACCTATCAGGATTAATACTTTGGTCATTGCTAATAAATGAAGATTGAATCATAGTTCCTTCACCTGTACCGGCTCTCCAAAAAATTTCAAATTGGTTATCTGCGCCATCACCAGCACAAGAACCTGCTGAAAGACATGCAATTTTTGCAGTAGCTGCGTCATCATCAATTGGAACCACAGCAGCCTCTGAGCCTGCGCTAGCCGTTAAATTATTACCTGCGCCAAATGTATATGTACCAGCATTACTAATACTATATCCAACCCAACTTAAATTAATTTCTGAACCAGTATTATTTCCTACAAAAGAAGCACTTGAGGCATACATTCTTAAGTCCCAATCAGTTGAAGAAGCAACAGAGAATCTGGTTGTAAACCTTGTACCTGAAATACCTGCTTTATAATCATTAAGATCAGCAAAAACAAACTCAACATTACCTCCATATAATATTTGAAGTCTTAAAATTTGATTAAGAGAAACCGCTACTGGAACAACAGCCCTATCAGAAATAGGTTGAGCAAAAGAAACCGCAGTTATGGCGAGTATCGCCAACGAAACAAAAAGTTTTTTCATTATAACTATTATTTAAATTATTTTAACAAATGTATAGTTTTTTATTTAAAAATAAATAAATGTTAATCGTTATTATTTAAACTGCTTTAAATAACCGTTTTCATAAACAGCAATATCTGTTTTTCTACCCTCTTCATCGTATAGATTCAGTTCTCCGTTTCCATTTTTAAACGTGCCTATTTCTAATACTTGTCCATTTTTACTTAGTAACTGTTTAACATTAAGAAGGGCTCCTCTTTCATAATGTTTTTCTGTCCATAAACTGCCATTTTTATAAAAGTATTTATAGTTACCATCAATTACACCTGATGCATATTCATACTGGGCTTTTAGGCTGCCATTTTCATAATACTCTTTCCATTTACCAAATGGAAATGAATCAAAGTAAAACCCTTTTCTTAGTAATTTGCCTGAGGGGTAATACCATAATATTCTTCCATTGTACTTTCCATTTTCTATTTGGCCCTTTTCAGAAAGATTCCCAATAGAGTCGTATTTAAATAAATGTAAAATAGAGTCTCCATTTAAGGTATCCTTAAGCACCTCTAACCTAAAATCCTTTGATACAAATACTTTACTTGTATCCATTTTATTTATTAATTCTGTTTTATTTATACAATACAACTTTAAGTTATCCTCTATGGTTTTATCACCATTTTGATTTAAGAATTCCCAATCTAAACAACATTTCCCATAATCTTCTATTAAAAAATAAACAGAGGCTCTTCTTTTTCGAGCCATGAAATTATTTGGCTCTAAATCAATGGCAATATTTAAATCTTCAATAGCAGATTTGTAGTCTTTATCTGCAATATTGAATGATGCCCTCTTAAAATAAAAGTGCGAATTTGAAGGGTCTTTTAAAATAGCTTTTTCAAGGAAACTGTCTCTTTTTTCTACGCTGTCTAAAATAAAGTAGGTATTTGCAATATTGACCAAATATTCAGGGCTTTCTAGAAATAAAGGATCAGATTTTTGAATTTTTAAGGCTAGCTCAGCTTGGTTATTTCTCGCTAAAGCTTTTGCATAAGAAGCTGTTGCATGTGCAGATGTAGGGAATAACTCAAAAGATCTTTTATGAAGTGATAAACTATTTTTCCAAATATCCATGGTAAAAAATGTAATCCCTGAGAAAATTAAAATAAAAAATATGGAAATAATATTTCTAATTTTAGGTTTAAAATAATAATCCAAAATTTTTGCGATAAAATATGCTCCAGCAATAACTGTTAGGTATGCATAACGCTCAGAAACAATAGTGCCACCGAGTGGAAGAATATTAATTACCAATGCAAGGGTTACAAAATAAAAACCACACCAGAAAACAAAGTCTCTAGTTTTTAAACCTTTTAAAGCTGTCCAGACTAATAGCAAAGAAAATGGTATGAAGGACAAATAATACTTAATGGGTAAAGTTCCATCAATTATTTCAGGATCAAAGTGCATGCTTGTTTGTCCTGTTGGCAAAAGAAGGTGATTGAAATAATAGCTCCAAGAATATAAAACCTTGAAAATCTTTATTTTAATATCTAAATATCCACCTTCTTGAGCAAGTCCCTCTGAAACTGTACCAAGGTCTTTTGCGGCATTTATTGCTACTAAGCCTATAATAAAAGACACAAAAAAGAAAGGAATTTTTTCTAAAAACACTTGTCTTTTGTAAATTCTTTGCCTTTTAAAATCAATTAGCAAAAACAATATTGGAACAACAAGAGCTGCTGATTTACTCAACACAGCAAGACAAAAAAGAAGAAATGAAAAAACTATGTATTTAAGGTTTTGCCTCTTTAAGTAATCAAGATAGCAAGATATAGACAACAAGGTAAAGAATGAAGACATTATTCCACCCCTAGTTCCAATCCAAACCACAGATTCAATTTGAATAGGGTGTAATCCAAAAATTGCAACAATAAAAGATATTGAAAAGGTATTTAAATCTAATTTTAATAATACTCTGTATACTAAATAGCAATTTACCAAATGCAAAATCAAGTTAAATACATGAAATGCCATCGGAGAGACACCCCAAATTTGGGCTTGCAATCCGTATGATAACATGGTAACAGGAAAGTAATGCCCGTTCAAATAATTAAAAAAATACCACTTTAAATTAATAAGGTTGAAGTTTTTAATCCTAAAGTTCTCGTAGATAAAGGCCCCATCATCAAAGTTTACAAAATCAAAAAAGATTGATTTTAAATAAATTAAAAAGACTAGTATGCAGACTACAATTATGGTTTTTTTTGAACTAATTTTTTCTACATTTATCATTTATAAACAGTATTCTTTTAAATATGCATCGGCTTTTTTCATTCCTAAATTGTGGGCATCTAGCAAGTCTTTGCAAGCCTTACTTTTTTCATTTAGTAGTAAATAACAATGTCCCCTATTATATAAAGCCACTTTAGAGGTAGGATTTAATTGGATGACTCTAGAATAATGATCTGCTGCAATTCTATAGTTTTTATTAATAATCTCAATATTGCCTAGAGCCATATAGGCCTTCTCACTTCTAGGATTTATTTCTAAATGTTTTAGTAAAAATTTATTTGCCTCCTCAAACTTGCCTTGCTCTCCATATATATAACCTAGATAATATGTAGATTTTGCATTAATAGAATCAAGCTCATAAGCATTAATAAAAGCTGCTTCAGCAGAGTCCAATCTATTAGCTAGATAATACGAAATCCCTAATCCATTCCAATTTAAAGAATTTAAAGGTTTTAATTGAGTTGCTAAAAGTGCATGTTCTTTTGAGACTTTAAAATTCTTTTTCTTGTTTTGATATAAACTAAATAAAAGGTGGGCCTCTGAGTGACCGTAACCTGTTTTTATAACATACTCGTAAAAAGTATCACTATCTTTCCATACAAATTGTTGGCTGTATGTTTTGACAGAAAAAACAACTGCAAGAAGAAAAACAATTCTAGTTAGCCAAATAGTTTGAATTTTTTTAATCTGACTAATTAATATAAAAAACAATCCAGGTAATGTAAAATACAAGTACCTATCTGCTCCGATTACATTGGTATTAAAAAAAACTTTTAATATTAAAAACACTGAAGCCCCAAACCACAACCAGCCTAAAATATTTAATTTTTTATTGAAGGAAAAATAATATGAAGCACCCATAATTGGGATAATAAGTAGAGAAAAATAATAAATTGGCGGTAACATTCCTTCTGATAACTCCGGGTTAAAATACCTTACCAATAAATTAAAGGGAAAAATAAGTTGAAATAAAAAGAACCCTATTTGATAAAAAACCGCAAAAATTTGATTGATTAAGGAAAAATAATTAGACGGATCTTCAACTGAGCCTAATAAATTGGCTGACCTAATTGCAATTAATCCAAATAAGGTGGAAATAAGAAGAAATGGAACTTTTTCTAAGATTAATCCAATATAAGCCTTGCGGCATTTATAAAAGTCTAACAAAAAGAAAATAATAGGAAGTATTACCACTGAAGATTTTGACAAACACCCTAAAACAAAAAGGAATAGGGAAAATAGCAACTTTGGCCACCTTCTGCTATTGATGTATTCAGCATAATACAATAAACTTGAGAAGGCAAAAAAAGATGCTAAAAGGGAGTTTCTAGCACCTAGCCACGAAACTGACTCAACCTGAATTGGGTGAAGGGCAAAAAGTAAAGAAGCAAGAAACGCAATTTGGTTGGAGAACTTTAACTCCCTCAAAAAAAAATAAAATATCGAAATATTAAAGATATGAAGCAATATACTGACAAGGTGAAACCCAGATGAACTGCCGCTAAAAATAAAATACTCAAATCCATGCAATAAAAGAGTTACTGGAAAGTAGTGACCATTAAAGGGTTGGGTAAATATTTTGCTAACCCCGTCCAATGATAGATTTTTTACTACTGGATTTTCAGTGATGTAAACATTATCATCATAATTCACAAAATCGAAAAATATGGATGGAAAATACAGCAGGAAAGTGGCTGCAATTATTACCCAAATTGAATTGTCTTTTGAAATGAAATTTTTAACCGAAACCTCTATTTTATCGAGCATAATTTATCTGAAGACAAAGATAATTTTATTTAATTTTGAACATTAAATTATTCTTTATACAATGAGACTTTCTTTTCTAGTTTTTACTTTCTTTATCTGCTTTTTCCAAGTTCAATCTCAAGACTTTGAGGTTATTCCTGTTGATTTACAATTTGAAGTAGAACCAGGGAATTCAGAATCACAAAAAATTACAATTATTAATCATGCAGCTAAAGAAACTAGCTTTACCTTAGAGCTTTTTGATAGAGTAGTTGAAGGTGAAGAAATTGTTTTTGGAGCTCCTCTTGGCTCAACGCCAAACTCCATTTCTGACTGGATTTCAATTAATCCACAATTTTTTGTTTTAAGGCCAAACGAAAAAAAAGATGTAAACGTTACTTTAACTGCACCATCAAATGACCCAGAATCAAAATTTGGCGATATTTATGTAAGGGTCGCAAAAGAAAGAGGTGAATATGACGCTGATAAAAATATTTCTACTGGTATTTTAGTTTCTCCTAGAATAAAGGTTTCCGTTTCACAAATTTCGAAATCAAATCCCAACCTTAAAGGTAAAATTCTAAGCTTAAGAAATGTAACTACTAAACAGGATGAGGTAAATAAATTTGAAATTAAAATAGAAAATAAAGGAGGAAGTTCATTTACCGCAAAAATTTATATGATTATTGCTGATATTACAACAGGTAAAGAAATGAAAGAACCTGCTGTATCCAGAACACTACTGCCAAATCAAATAAAAACTGTAGATTATTCAACTACAAAAAAATTAGCCCCAGGTGATTACGCCGTTGCCGTTATTTTAGATTACTCTAGTGTTATGCCATTAGAAATAATTCAACAGAATATTGTAATTGAATGAGAATAATTTCAATTGTTTGGTTTTGCCTGTTCATTTTTAAACCAACTTTTTCACAAACCTCTGAAGTAAAAACTTTTTACAAAAGCGGTAATCTAAAAGAAGTATATCAAATTGGGACAGATTCAATTAAAGATGGTAAATATTCCATCTTTTATGAAAACGGAAATCTTTGGCAAAATGGCTCTTTTATAGAAGGATCACTTGAAGGGGATTGGCAAATGAATTACCCTGAAGGAAACCTAGAGCAAGTGTGTAGTTTTAAAAATGGAAAACTTGAAGGAAAACTGATTGCCTACTACCCAAATGGCGACTTATATCAAAAAATTAATTATAAAAACGACAAAATTCATGGCAAATTAAAAAGCTATTATTCTTATAATAGGGTAAAGGATATTTCTTTTTGGGTTAATGGAAAATACCATGGAAAATTTGTCAGTTTTTACAAAGACACCTTATCAAATGATTCAATTATCCAAAAAACAATCAATTATCAAAATGATAAAATCGAAGGGGAAGTTATTGGTTACCATAAAAATGGATTAATTCAATATCAATCAAACTATAAAAATGGAATATTAAACGGACAAATTTTAGAGTTTGATGAAGAAGGGCAGATAATTAAAAAAGGGAACTATGTAGAAGACAAAAAAACTGGTTTGTGGGAGTATTACTATCCAAATGGTAACCTATACATGAAGGGTAAATATGTTAATGGTCAGCTACAAGGAAGTTGGGCTATTTACTATCCCAATGAAGAACTAAAACAAGTAGGAAATTATTTAAATAACGAAGCAATTGGAAAGTTTACTTTTTATTATGATAATGGAAATATAAGAAGAGAAGGCAATTTCAAGGAAAACAAAAAAGATGGTTTATGGAAAGGGTATTTTGAAAACGGCTTATTGGGCTTTGAGGTTGAATTTAAAAAGGGTGAAAATCATGGATACTATAAAGCGTTCAGCAGATATGGAAATCTTGTGAAACATGAAATTTATAAAGATGGAATATTGGTTGAAAAACTAAAATAAACTAAAGCTTTTTCAAAACCTCCTTGGCAGTGCTAACATGTTGCAAGGCATTAAACTGTGAGTCGAAAATATATTGAACTACGCCACCTTTATCTACAATGTAGGTTACCCTGCCAGGCAAAAGTCCAAACAAACTGCCTTTTAAACCAAAGGCTTTGCGCACTTCGTTTTTGTTATCGCTTAACAAGGTAAAAGGCAAATTGTACTTGCTGGCAAATTTGGTGTGGCTTTTTGGCGAGTCGGCAGAAATGCCAATTACCTGTGCACCTAAATCTGTAAATTCTTCGAAATTATCTCTAAAGCTGCAAGCTTCTTTGGTGCAACCTGGAGTATCATCTTTTGGGTAAAAATAAATCACCAAATTAGCTTTACCTACTAATTCTGCAGATTTTACTTCTTTTCCTTCTTGGTTTAACAAGGTAAACGATGGTATTTTATCTCCTATTTTTAGCGACATACATCTGTAACCAAAAAAGTAAAAAATTGTTTTACCTAATCCTTAGTATTTGTGTTGATTTTGTAGTGCCACCAAAAATTCCAAAGCCCCCATTTATATTATTGAAAACCTGCAC
>JABAYK010000159.1:0-1308 GCA_018609045.1 Flavobacteriales bacterium | reverse complement strand
TGTGCAAAAGGGTCATAATTTGCAAAATTTTGTTCCTCTAAAGATTTCTTATATAAAAAAACTTCCTCCGAAACACTTTCTAATTCGTATTGCAATTCTGCCGAAATAACAGTTTCAAACTCATTGTTAAACAAATAAGGTTTTTCTGAAATTATAGTTAGGTTGTATGTTTTGCCATCGAACAACTCATCAGAAAACACAATACCATCTGCTGTATAAATCCATGTATCAGTAAACTGAGATTCGTTACTATAATAATACAATGGCCAACTACTGCTTATGGTATCAGCAAAAAGAGAGTCATATTGAAAAACGGTAACGGACGAATAAATTAATTTTAAAGAATAGTAATTGTTTTCATTTTTGGGGTCTAAAAACGAAATTTTACTTTCCAATTCAGGGTATCCATATAGGGTTACAGAATTTGTATCAATACTTAAAATATCAACTTTTGTTGGCAAGGTTGAAGTTGCCGAAACATCATCGTAACTTGGGTGAACAGCGCTAATGGTGTAGGTTGAACCAATAAGGGGCTTATCGTTGTTTAGTGAAATATATTTTCCTAATCCAATATAAGTTAACGGATAAACAGTTCTGTTTTGATCGGCAATTTCTACAGAGGCTCCTGGAACAAATTTATAATCGTCGTTTTCGAGAATGTTTTTGCTTTCGTAAATTTTTACTTCCCAAACACTATCATTGTTGAAGTAACAATTCAAAACCATTTTGGGGTCGGTTTCTGGCAATTCGTACTCAATAATGCTTTCGCAGCTCACAAGTGAGGCTAAAAATAAAATAGTTGCGATATGGAAAATTATCTTTTTCAAAACTTAAAAGAATAGGCAAAAAATGGAATTATTGGGAATAAGCTAACTTGTTTAACTACTGTTTGGTCGCCAATAGTATCAAAAAATAAGTAAAATGGATTTTGTCTGCTGTAGGTATTGTAGGCTCCAAAACTCCAAGTACGTTCGCCCCATTTCTTTTCTTTTTTGAAGTTAATTCCTATATCTAACCTATGGTAAGATGGCATTCTAAAATCGTTTCTACTCTCAAAATATTGCACAGGTTGAACGTAATTGAAGCCTCCAAAATCAAATTGGTTGGCAGAAGGGTACTTTTGGGTTGCCAATGTTACTGCATTGCCAGTGCCATAAACCCATGTTACGCCTACATCAATATTCTCTTTAAGTTGATGCACCAACACAAAAGAAATATCGTGTCTTCTATCATATTTAAAAGGATAGGTTTTGCCAAAATTCAAATTGTCGAATTGCCTATTTGTCCATGACAAGGTATAGCCAATCC
>JABAYK010000153.1 GCA_018609045.1 Flavobacteriales bacterium | reverse complement strand
CTTTTGCTCCTTCGTCGTATCTTTCTTCTTGGTGGTTATTGTGATCTGCTGTCATTTAATTTTTTTTTTACAAATTTAAAATTCTAAAAAGAAGGTTTGGCTTTTATTCAACTGTTTTTAAGAAGTTTTTTTCTTATTGCGTTTATCTGATCTGCAATAAATTTAAACCCATTAAAGTATAATGAGAAAATTAACAAAATTGTAAAGGCCCAAATTACCAATAAATTAGCGTTATAGGTAAATAACTTAAATCCAAAAATGGTTTTTATTGGCGTAAAATAAGGTGCCCTAAAATGATTCGACTCTACATAAATAATATTCTCTCTTTGTAAAAGTTTATCTCCAATCCTTACTATTTTTTTTACTTCATTTCTATTGGTTAAAATATTACTTAAACTTTCGTTTTTATTATTTAGCCGCAAATTATTAAAATAGTCTGGGTTGTCTTCATTATCCTTAACCATCTGCATAATTTGAAAATCTTTTGCTGAAACTAGTTTGTTGTAAAGCTTATTGTAATAGCCCTTTATAGAATTTAAATAGGCGTTAATTTTAAAATAAAGACCTTTTGAATAATAATTTCCTTTTAAGGAGTCTAATTCTTGTAAATAGAAAAAACCAGTTTGATCTGAATGATTTTTTATTTCACTTAATATTAAAGACTTACTGCTTTCAACCGATTCGGCATTTTTCGGATTTTCATAATGGGTGTAAATATCTCTATTGGCATTATCGAGTTCCGAAATCCAATAATTTTTCATGTAATGAGCATGCGTAATTTCTTTGTTTAAGGTGTAAAACTCCTTCTCAAAATCATTGTGCACAAATTGATTTACAGCCAATGCCTCAAAAGCCCATCTCGAAATCATAACCTCTCCTATTATTGGCACTTTATCTTGGGAGGTAGCACTTGGATTTAATTCTTCAAAAGGTACCAATACTCCACTAAATATAATTTGGGGAATAATTAAAAATGGAATTAAAATATACACTGTAACCACAGATTTTAAACTTGCAGAGATATTTAAGCCCAACACGTTGCTAAATGCTGCAGCAGAAAACAGCACCAACCAATAATCCCAAACCATGTTTTTAACCCCTAAAACATAGTTACCTATTACGATAAAGCTTAGCATTTGAATAGCAGATAACCCAAATAGGTAAATGATTTTAGAGTTGAAATAACTAAATTTATTTAGGTTTAAAAACGCTTCTCTTCTTCTAATTTTTCTATCTCTAATAATTTCTTCTGCAGAAACACTAAGGCCCAAAAAGAGAGATACAACAACCGAAATGAATATATAAACTGGAATATTAGAATTATCAAAATAATTGTAATATCCCAAACTTGATGAATCTGTTGGAAAGTATTTTAGAAAATAAGAAAGCAATAATGCTAAAAAAGGTGCTTCTAAAAAATTGATTAAAACGTATTGTCTATTTCTAATTTTTGAAAGCACATCTCTTTTAAGAAATACACTAAACTGAACAAAGGCATTTGGTTTTACAAAATTATTTTCTGGAACAATTGACTCAAATTCAATTCTTTCAATAGTTGGTTCAACTTCTTTTTTATAGTATTCAAACCATTTTTTTGGAGCTATACTTCGGTTTTTAGTAACATTCCCATAATTATCTAAAACCTTAGATTCAATAATTTCAAAAACAACCTCTGGATTAACATTTCCGCAAACAGGGCATTCGTTCTCTTCGCTTTTGGCGTGATCTACTTTTCGCTTAAAATAATTTAAACTTTCAAGTGGATTTCCATAAAAAATAGGATAGCCGCCAATATCAAGAATTATTAATTTATCAAACATCTTAAAAATGTCTGACGAAGGTTGATGAATCACCACAAAAATGAGTTGACCTTTTAAACTCAGCTCTTTTACAAAATCGATAATATTTTCTGAATCTTGAGATGATAAACCTGATGTTGGTTCATCTAAAAACAAAACTTTTGGCTTGCGTATTAACTCTAATGCTATGTTTAGGCGTTTTCTTTGTCCTCCTGAAATTATTTTATCTAATGGGCTTCCAACTCTTAAATGAGAAGCTTCAGATAAACCTAAAGTAGATAATAAATCATGAACTTTTTCCTTTATTTCCTCATCAGAAAGTTGGGCAAAACATAATTTAGAATTGTAAAATAAATTTTGAAAAACCGTAAGTTCATCAATTAGCAAATCATCTTGCGAAACATAACCAATAACCCCTTCTATTTCATCTTTTTGGTGATGAACATCAAACCCATTTATGGTAACCTTACCATTTGATGGAATTAAGTTTCCGTTTAAAACATTAAGCAATGTTGATTTTCCTGAGCCGCTGCCGCCCATTATGCCAACCATGGTGCCAATTTGCTCCGAGATATTTACACTTCTAACGCCTTTGTTTCCTGTTTTAAAGGTGTATTCTAAGTCTTCGGCATTTAAAACTACCTTTTCTACTTCTGCCGCATTAATAAAGTGCGATTTTAAAATACTGAAGTACAAAAGGTGCCCATCACTTGATGTAAGTTTTGAGCCTGGTGTGAATGAATAAGTTCTATTTGGACTAATTATATGTCCATTTAAACTTAAGCCAGCCCTAAAATATTTCAGAAATAAAAATGGAACATCAGGTATGTTTAATAGCAAAAGCTTTTCTCTAAAGCCATGAGCATTTAGGCTTTTATAATCTTCATCACTTCCGCTAATATTGGTTTGGCAAGTATCATCTACAAAAAGCAAATTGTTATTTGGCGGAATATTATTCTCTGTAGCGGTTAAAAAACTCAATACATCATCAACATACTCATTGTTTATATTAAGTTTTTCGGCTAAAATTAAAAATACTGGGAGGGCTTTTTCTTTTCTTTTTAAATCTACCAATACGTACTCCATTAACCTAACAAAAACCATAAGTTTTTGCCTGAGATTAAGTCCTCCATTAAGTAATTCGGCTAATTGATAAACTCTTTTATAATCGAAAGGAGCTATTTCAATTTGATTTTCTTCTACCGAAATTTGGTAGGCACTTTCCATCAAATTATCGTAAATTTTGATGTATTTGGGCATGTCGGCAGCAGAAATCTCTTGGTTTAAATACCAT
This sequence comes from Flavobacteriales bacterium, assembly GCA_018609045.1. Taxonomy (GTDB): domain Bacteria; phylum Bacteroidota; class Bacteroidia; order Flavobacteriales_G; family Salibacteraceae; genus JAAZVO01. The sequence continues at coordinate 22,083 of JABAYK010000153.1, read as the reverse complement.
TGCACAAGACTCTTGCGCGCCATTAAGTTTTTTATTTTTTCTTCTAAGTTTTCTTGAAGTTGAGCAAAAGGTAATACGAGTTTTTGAGATGTAAAATTTTCGATATTGGACAGCATTGCCAATAACTCAATCATTACTTTTAAAAGTGGCTCATTCATGTTTTTGGGTAATGAAACTGCAATATATAAATAAGCCTAAAACATTATTTACAATCTCTCAAGTTGTTAGAAACTTCCTTTAGTGTAAAAGTTTTGTTTTCGGGTAAAAAGGCTGAATTAATGTAATTTAATAGGTTGGTTATTTCAGCTTCGGTTAAAAGTGGATTACTTGGCATTTTTTCGTTATAAACTTTTCCATTTACCATAATTTCACCCTCCATTCCATTCATGATAATGCAAGCTATTCTCTCTCTATTTTCTTTTATATAATCTGCATTTGTTAATGGTGGATAAAGTCCTTTTAGTCCGTTTCCATCTATACCATGACAGTTTTGGCACTTCTCTACATAAACTTCTTTACCAGGATTAGGCAATGGGTTACAGGCACCAAATAACCCAACAATTAAAAATAAACTACTTAAGTTTTTCGTCATTTTTAAGCAATGCCTTTAGCTCTCTTTTAAGTTTTTCAACTGCTTGTGGCTGAGTTCCATCATAATAACCTCTAATATGATTATTGGGATCTATTAGCACAAATGCTCCACTATGAATGTAACCTCCTGGTGAGTTTGGGTCTTCAGCAGCCGAAGCCAAATAACTTTCGGCAATGCCATAAATATCTTCTTTACTTCCTGTAACAAAATTCCATTTGGGAGCAGAAACTTCAATTTTTGAAGCGTAATTTTTTAATACTTCAACAGAGTCATGTCTAGTATCTATTGTATGGGATAAGAATTTTACTCTTTCTTCTCCTTCAAAATCATCATATAAAATGAGCATATTCTTAGTCATTACCGGGCAAATAGTTGGACACGAGGTAAAAAAGAAATCGGTTATGTAATAGGAATTGGCAAAAGTTTTTTGGGTTACTTCATTTCCATCTTGGTTGGTAAAAGAAAAATTAGGAATAGTGTGGTAAATTGTATCAACAACAACTTTTCCGTCAACTTCCTTTTCAATGGGCTCTCTAGGCCCTAAAATTGGTAAATTATTCTCACTTTTATATTCAACACAACTTGTTTGAAATATTGCGGAAATTAATACGATTAAGCTAAACAAGGAAAATCTCATATTTTTTACTTCGGGAAAATAATAAGTTTTAAAGCGACTGCCAACATTAGAAATCCGAAAATTCTTTTTACTAAAACCTGATCTAAACTTAAAGATATTTTCGAACCAAAATAGCCACCAAGCACAAAAGCTCCTGCTATAATTAACCCGTATTTAATATTTAGGTTGCCTGTTTTATAGTAATTCCAAGCTGCTAAGATTCCAATTGGCAAAAGCATTAAACCCAAAGAAGTTCCTTGTGCTTGGTGCTGGGTCATGCCTAAAAAGAATACCAAAGCAGGAACTATAATTATTCCTCCACCAACTCCAAACATTCCGCTTAAAACGCCTGCCGCTATACCAATAATAATTAAAGCTAAAATGTCCATCAATTTCATGTTAAAAATCGAGGCCGAAAGATAAATGAACTCTTGGATCTAAAACTTTTCCATCTTCAATTCCATAACCATAATCTAGTCTTCCGAAATAACCCCATAATTTCGACCTAAGTCCAACTCCATAAGAACCAACAATTGGGTTTTTCTTGTTGTCCAGCCTAACAGTAACAGGTCCATCAATAATTTCAACTGTGTTGAAAGTGTTTTCATCTGAGAATGGGTTTTGACCTGTCCAAGCGGTTCCAACATCTGTAAAACCAACAATTTGAAAGTTACCCCAAAACTCAGATTTAATAGGCTTGTTGGCAAAGTATTTAAAAATAGGCCATCTAATTTCATTGTTAACTAGCGCAAAACTATTACCGTTTCTAATGTTTTGTTGAAACCCTCTCATGTTGGTGGCAATTGCCTGGAAGTAATAATTTTGGTCTTGGGCAATTCTAGTATCAGGATTAAATTTTGGATTATCTGGATCTTGAGAAAGTGTAAACCAGTTGTCTACAGCACCCAAATAATAAACCAATTTTCTGTTTCCAAAAGAGGTACTTCCAGCAAACCTAAAGGCCCAAATTAAATCTCTATGAATTTTTTGGTAATGCCTGAAATCAACTCCAACAATATTTATATCTGTTTGAAAGTCGTCAATTTGCTGATATCTTTCGTAAAATATTTTCCAACGGCTTCCATTGTAAAGATTTAAACCTCTGTCTATTACATTATCAAAAACCAATTCAAATTTAGCTCCCATCCAGTTGATATAAGTATCTGGTGCTTGAAGCGCCCGTCTGTCTGTGCTTAAAACAATATTTCTATCGTTTCTTAAACTCAAGGTAGAGCGCAACCCAATTACCTCGTTAAAAGCATAATTTAAATCGTACTTAAGTTGATGAATAACAACTTTGTATACAGATGTATTTCCGGCTGAAATAATTCCTTGCCTTTGTAATGAGTATTTTTTATCAAGTCTACCTAATCTGTTTTCTAAACTAAAAAAGAACTCTCGATTGTTGTTATTAAAAGCATACCTCAACCCTCCTACTACTTTATAATCTTCAAATAAATCGTACAATTCTACTTTGGCAACTGTACCCATTCCAGGGTTTGTCCAAGGTCCACCATTAAAAGGCTGGTAAATTTGGTTGGCAAAATCGAAATCTACTGTGGTTATTAAATCTGAAGCTACAAAATTTAAAAAGTAATTTCGCTGTTGCGGAAGCTCAACCTCGTCGGTTAAATTGGATTTGTCTGTTTTTGACTTTAAGGTAATAAACCTTGAATTAGTTGGTATATTTTCTTGTTGAGCCTTTTTGGTTGGAGTTGTATTTTCATCAAATTGATAATTATCGATATCAATTACAGACTCGGTCTGGTTATCCTCAAAAACTTTTACCCTTGTATAAATAAGCTTTTGCTCATCGGTATTTGCAGTATTTTCTTTGGGTTTTGATTCTTCTATTTTTTGAAGTTCAGATTCTCTAAACTTTGTCAAGTCTAATTTATAACCCAAAGGAGTAATAGTTTCAGACTTGCTTAAACTATACATTTTGTATTTGTTGTTGATTGTTAAAGCTTGGGCATAATTCTCACTATTTACAGGAAAGTACTGTCGTTGAATATTTCTTTTGTAGTTGGTTACAGGATTTGTGTTGGGAAAATACCTGTAATTAATGGTGGTATCAATAGAAGCAATAGCACTATCTATTGTTACCAAGTATCTATTAAAAACTCCATTTTCATCACTAACCCAAGTGTAATCATCTTTTTTTATTTGACTTGCATAAAACTCATCAATATTGGGAGTGTTAGATAATCTTTCAAGTTGTTTCGATTTACTATTCAAATCAATGGTAAACACATCCCAATTATCAACCTTGTTATTGTAAGCGTCTTCTCTAGGGTTTGTATTTAAGGTATCCGCTTGACGGTTTGAAGAAAAAATAATTTTAGTGTCATTATCAATAAACCTTGGATGTTTATCATCAAAAATATCATTGGTAATTTGCTCAATTACATTGCTCGATAATTTTAAGGTGTAAATATCTGATTGGCTTTTTTGCACCGCCGACATCACAAGGTAATCTCCTGTAGATGAGAAAGTAGCATCATAAACTTTATCTACCTTAAAAATTTCTCTCCAAATAGTTTTCTTGTCTTCAAGGTTGTAAAAGCCCAACATTGGTTTGCCCTTTTTTTCTGTAACGATGGCCATTATTTTTCCATCAGGATGCCATGCTAAAATTGGTTGTTTGTAATCGTTAATTCTATCTAACTTATAACCCTTTTTATAAACCTTCTTCTTTTTTTCTTTCTCAGAATTGTACAAATACACTTTGGTTTTACCCAATTTATTTGTTGTAAATCCTCCAAAAGTTTCATCTGTATTGATTGTCCATTGGTCGTAAACTATAGTTTTCCTGGTTTTAATAGGTTCTGCTTCTACAATTGGATCTTCGGCTACCTCATCTTCAATTTCATAACGCACTTTGTAATACAATTGGCTTTCGTCAATCAATTCATTTAACCCAACACCAAGAACAAACAAAAATCCGCTTTCAATATTTTTACTAACCCTCGCCATGTATAAAATATTGGGTATAACAGCTTGGCCATAAACTTCGGCAATGTAATTCCAAAGGGAGTGCCCAGCTATTTCTGCATCTTTTTCAGAAAGTCTATTGTACTTTTTGAATCTTCCAGATATTATAGCATCGCGTAAGTAACCATCCATAGAAACATTCCATGGATTGGCGGCATAAGAAACTAAACCTTTTGTGTACCAATCTGGAATTGAAAGCAGAGCCGAATTTTTTATTACTTCTTTCCAGTTTTCTCCAAACATCATTTGATTTACCATTATTGAGGCTACTCCTCTGCTTATTTGGTTTTCGAAGCTTTCGTAATCTCCATTGAAATAGAGGAATATTTTATTGCCTGAAATGTGGGTTACACCGCCCATTCCATTTTGGTCGTCGTTAATACCAATATTACTTTGGCGAAAATCGCTGATGTTTGTATAAATTAAAAAGTAAAGCTTTGTATTAAGATAATAATCGAGGAATTTTTGTTGCTGGTAAACTATTTTAGGAGTGGTTTTGGCTGCGAAATCAGCTGCTTTTTTGCCTTCTGGATAGAAGTAATATTCAAAATTTTGAAACCGATAATATGTCCAAAAAAACTCTTCGTATTGAACTCGATTTTTTCCAAAAGTTTGGTTTAAGCCATTGTAAAATTGGGCATAGGAGTTTATGGTAAAAAATAAACCAGCAACTATTAAAATTAATTTACCCAAAAGCCTCATGAATAATGTAAAAGTAATGAAAGTTTGAACCTACAAAAACTAATAAAACAACCAATAAAAAAAATTATTGTTTTGAAGCTTATTGTTCTTGTTGCTCATATCCTTCCGGAATTCCAATTGCATCAACTGGAGGGCATTTTTTTTGTTTAAACTGATTCAGGAAAATAAACCTTAGTGAAAAAATAACAGGTTTATAATTAGAAGAAAAATATGGAAGGGTAAAGTCTACTCCATCCCAAGGTAAAACGTTCAATAATGAAGTTTTAACCGATGGTATAATTAACAACCTATCTGAGTATTTGTAGCCCAAACCAAATTTGTAAGTTAACTCTGCCCTTGTTCTTGGTGCAAATTTTTGTGTGCTCATTAAACTTGGTTGCACATCATTTCGATTGGCTAAAAAGGCCCATTCCGCCAAAAAGCCAAAAGAGTTCTGCAAAAAGATCTTTTGTTTTAAAGGTACTATGTTGCTGATATTGAAAAATAAAGATGCATAATGATCTGAAAAAGTATTCTGCCCTGAGCTTACCGGAATAGATAAATCTGAGATATTTAAAGATTCATCAAATTTTTCAATGCCTGCATAATTTTTATAAGCCAATCCGTAGTCTAAGTACCTAAAAAAGTATAGATTGTTGATTATTTTATACCTACCTACCTCAGCATAAGCCCTTAAATTTCCTCGCTCAGCAAAAGTGCTTTGCAAGATAGTGTCGTTATTTTGAGACAGTATTATTGTTTTTTCTTGTGGATTAACAAGGTGGTGAGTTAAACCTGGCCCAAAAAACCAGCCTTTTTGATTATACCTTGGTGGTTTTGGAAAAGGATCTTGAGGCTTCTTTTTGTATTGGCCAAAAACAGAAAACCCAATTAGTAAGAAAATAAATACAGTAAAAAATCTTGTCATTAAATAAACTCTAAAATCTTTTTCTCAACTTCCTCAGAATCCCAATTGGCTTCAATGTTAGGGGTTTCCATTACTTTTTTCATTATTTCTTCTTGATGCATTCCTTGTTTCCAAGCATCAGAATACCGAATGCTAGAAAATGTTACCTGACTGTACAATGGCATCCATTTATCTGGATATTTTTCTGAAAATCGTTTTTCTATTTTTTTCTGCAACAAAAACTTTGGATCAGCAACATAATCTCTCATCACATAATAATTGTGTAATGATAAATCTTGAACTGCATCACCATCAGGTTTTCTTTGTTTTTCGTATTCGGCAAAAACCTTTGGCCAATCTTCGTTGTGTTTATCCATCAAATCATTCAACACAGTGCAATCTTCGAAACCAGAATTCATGCCTTGCCCGTAAAATGGAACTGTGGCATGAGCTGAATCACCCATTAAAGCCACTTTGCCTTTTGTCCAAGGAAAACATCTAATAATTGCTAAAGATGAAAGAGGATGAGAATGCCAATCTGAAACCAAATTTGGCATCATATCATAAAAATCTGGAAAAGTTTCTTTGAAAAATTTATCTACTGCATCATCTGTTTTTAAACTTTCGAAGGAGTTTTCACCTTCCATTGGCATAAACAGTGTACAAGTAAAAGAACCATCTTCATTAGCTAATGCAATAAGCATAAATCTGCCACGTGGCCAAATATGAAGTTTGTCTTTGTCCATTTTGTAAGAACCATCTTCATTTGCAGGCAACAATAATTCTCGGTATCCATCAGCAATATAGCGCTGTTCATAGTTAAATCTATCAAGCTTTTGAAAACCATTATACCTAACTGCAGAAAAAGCTCCGTCTGCAGCAAAAACAACATCGGCCTTATCTTTTAAAATACCACCTGTTTCGGTGTTTTCTAAGGTTACTTCACCTTCTTGCAGGTTTACATCGATACATTTATGGTTGTAAAAAATTTGGGCATTCCCGTGTTTTTCAGCAAGCGTCATCATACGAGCATTTACACCGCCTCTTGAAACAGAATAAATTGCCTCACCTTCTTTTCCGTATGGTTGATAAACTTCAGAACCATCTAAATTATGCATTTGTCTTCCGTGCATGGCAATAGCAATTTCTCTTATCTCGTCGCCTACATCAACCGTATCGAGTGCTTTCCAGCCTCTATTAGAAAGAGCTAGGTTAATTGATTTTCCTGCCGAAATTTCTGCTTTTCTAATATCAGATCGTCTTTCGTAAATGGTTACTTTATAACCTCTTTTGGAAAGGTAAACAGCCCATAATGACCCTACTAAACCTGCTCCAACTATAATTGCTTTTTTTTCCATTTTATTGAATTGCGCGTTCTAAAATTTTTCCAAATTGGTAAATGTCTTCAAATGAATTGTACAAAGGCACGGGAGCCATTCTAATAACATTAGGTTCTCTCCAATCTGTAATTACCCCATTTTTCATTAAATAATCGAAAAGTTCTTTACCTTTTCCATGACAGTAGATTGACAATTGAGCACCTCTTTTTGTTTCATCTTTAGGCGTAATAATTTCAAACGATACATCAGTGGCATGGTTAGAAATTTCTTTAATTACAAATTGCAAATAGTTGGTAAGAAGTTTTCGTTTAGCAACCATATTTTCAAAACCTGCCTCAGAAATAATATCTAATGATGCTTTGAAAGGAGCCATAATAAATACAGGAGCATTGTTAAGTTGCCATCCTTCTGCAGATTTTATGGGTTGAAAGCCTTTCTCCATTAAAAACCGATTTTCTTTTTCGTGTCCCCACCAACCTGCTAAACGAGGAAGTTCTGAATTTTGGGAATGTTTCTCATGAATAAAAACTCCAGATACACTTCCTGGACCTGAATTTAAATATTTGTAAGAACACCATGCAGCAAAATCTACATTCCAATCGTGTAGTTTTAGTTCTACGTTTCCTGCTCCATGTGCCAAATCGAATCCACAAATAGCGCCTACTTGGTGAGCCGCCTCTGTAATTTTATGCATATCGAATAGTTGACCAGAGTAATAGTTAACTCCTCCAATCATTACGCATGCTATTTCATCTCCATGAGTTTTTATTGTCTCAATTATTTTCTCATCATCAATTAAAACTTCGCCTTCGTTTGGCCAAACCTCTAAAATATGATCTTCAGGATTTAAGCCTCTTGCTTTTAAATGAGTTTCCAAAACATATTGATCTGAAGGGAAAGCTTTAGCTTCACACAAAATCTTATTTCGTTTGCCTTGTGGGCGAAAAAAGGTGGTTAACAACAAGTGCAGGTTTACCGAAAGACCATTCATCGCAACTACTTCTTTGTTGGTTGCCCCAACAAGTTTTGCCATCTGGTCGGTTAAAATTTCATGGTACGAAAACCATGGGTTTTTGGCTTCAAAATGTCCTTCAACGCCGTATTTACCCCAATCATTCAACTCTTGTTGAAGATAATCTTGCGTTCTTTTGGGTTGAAGGCCAAGTGAGTTTCCTGTATAGTAAAGTACGTTTTTGTTGTTATGCTGCGGAAAAAGAAATTGACTTCTAAACCTTGCCAATTTATCTTCAGAATCCATTTTTTTTGCAAAATCTGCACTAAAATCAAACTCAACCATTATTGCTTTTTTTGTTGGGGTAAAAGTACACAAAGGCTACGAAGTTTATTAGCCCAAATTAATTTACTTCGCAAACAGAAATGAGTTTAAAACCTTTTCAATTATTTGAAATCCCCTTTTACCATAAGCTTGCAAAACTTATTTACGGAAGCAATTTTTATCAACTTCAGGGTGAGTTAATAAACAATCTTAATGAAAAAAACATTTTGATAATTGGACCCGGAAATGGAGATTTACTGCAGTACTTGGACAAAAAAATTAAATACACTTTTATTGAAAAGTCAAAAACTTTTTCTCATGAACTTCAAAAAAAAATAGATGAATCTATAGGAATAAATTCTGAATTAATTTTTGGTGATTTTCTGAAAATTAACATCCTAAAAAAGTTCGATGCAGTTGTTTGTCCTTTTTTTCTCGATCTACTAAACCCTACTGAAATGAAATTAGTTTCAGAAAAATTTCAATATTTATTAAACCCAAATGGTCAAATTTTAATTTTAGATTTTAAGAAGTCTGAAACTTTTATAGAGAAAATACACATAAAGTTTCTTTACTTTATTTTTAGAAAAACAGATGGAATTTTTGGTAACGAGATTTTAGAATTTGAAAACCATAATTTTAAAGAAAATAAAATAGTAATTTATAAAAAGAGTTTTTTTTATAAACTTGAGGCCAAAGTGTACGAAAAGAAAACTAACAATGCCTGAATAATCATTGTGCCCTCCACCAAAAAAGAATAATAAAACTCAGATGAATCTTTATTGGCCTTCCAAATAATAAATCCTGCAATTATTAGTGAAACAGTAATAGGATATAAAAATAAAATTGGTTGAAATTTAAGCAACACCAAATTCACAATAAGCGAAAACCCTAAAAAAATCAGGGCAATTATTTTTGACTTTTTTATACCGAAAACCAGCGGAAATGTTTTTAGTTTAGAATGAGAATCAAATTGGTAATCTCTAATATCAAAAGGAATGGTAATGGCTAAAATAAAAAAGAATCTTTCGAGAATCTGCAACAAGTAGATAGCTTTAAATTCAAAATTCTTATTTCCTAAAATTACTGTTACATAAGAAACTACTCCTGCTATCAATAATGCTTTTAAGTACGGTAAATCTCTTAACCTTAACCATCTTTTAGATGTTGGTATAATTGGAATAACATATCCTATTGTTACTATGCTTGGAACGATTAATCTAGGAATTGAAATCTCGGCAAAAACCTGATAAAACAAAAGCCCACAAATCAAAAATGAACTTGCAATTAAAGCAACCAAGAAGGTTTTATTTTTTATTGCCCATTGGTGACGCTCACCTATATCAGATTTCAATACCCGGCTTAAGCCTCTTATTCTATGGGCATTGTAAACAAAAAGAGTAGAAAAATATACAAGTAAAACTACCTGAAAGTTGCGCGACTGATATATTATTTGAGTTTGCCAAACCAACAAGGCAACAGGCAAAGCCACATAAATATTGGAAAATATTAATCCGTTTAAGTAAAATCGCAAGAAATTAGTTTATAGCATAGAATGCGCCAACACCTGCTACAGTGCCAAGTAAACTTCCTTTTAAAGCTTGGAAAAACCTTTTTGATTTGGTTGTTTTATGATATCCTGTAAGATAAGCAGGCTCGTTCAATAACTTAGGGTCTCTAGAATAAGATTCTTTAGGGTGAATTTTATGAATACTTGTTACAATAGGGTAAATTAAAGGTACTGAAACTAACACAAAGCTTTGAGCCAAAAAATAACCACCAACTGCGCTAACACCAATACCTGAGAAAAATGCCCATTTACCTTTGTAATGCTCCATTGCATCTTGAGCTCCCCAAATAAAATACCTCATTTCTTGTTCAGACAAGTAATTACCAATAGCAGAATCTCTTTTATACATTACAGTTTCTTTTCCATCTTTTGTAAAAGAGAAAACTCTATAACTTTCCAACTCAACAGTTTTGGTAGAATTGCCTTTGGTCATTTCGTATTTTAGGTTATTCCTGTTATGATCTAAAACATTACCTTCTAAAGCATGACCCGATAACATCAATATTTTATCTTGTCCGATAGCCGAAATAGAAGCAAAAACAAATAGAAATAATAAAAATTTTTTCATCGGTGGTAAAGTCTGAATTTTTAGATTGGGCTCAAATATAATTTTTTTGGTTTATATCAATTTAATTCTGTTTTAAAGAAAACTTTATGGGTCTTTTTAGAGTTATATTTGCCACCTTAAAAATGACGCAATGTTTACTGAAAATTTTGAAAAAAGGCACATTGGTATAAATAACAATACCCTGCCAAAAATGCTAAGCACTGTTGGAGTATCATCTTTAGATGAACTCGTTGAGAAAACTGTGCCTAAATCTATATTGCTTAAATCTCCTCTTAATCTACCCAAAGGAATTTCGGAGTACGAATTTCTAAAAGAAATGGATGAACACGGAGCTAAAAACAAACTTTTTAAAACTTACATTGGCTTAGGATATTATGATTGCATAGTACCTTCAGTTGTAAAAAGAAATATATTAGAAAATCCAGGGTGGTACACAGCTTACACGCCTTATCAAGCAGAAATTTCTCAAGGTAGACTAGAAGCTTTATTGAATTTTCAAACAATGGTTTCTGATTTGACTGGATTAGAAATTGCAAATGCCTCTCTTTTAGATGAGTCAACAGCAGCTGCAGAAGCCATGCTAATGTTTTACCATTCTAGAAGTAGAAATAAAGTTAAAGCCAATGCCAACGATTTTTTTGTTTCCGATTCTGTTTTTCCTCAAACCATTGAGGTTTTAAAAACTAGAGCAGTTCCCGTAGGAATCAATATAATTATTGGTAATTACAAGGAATTTGTAATGTCTGAGTCGGTATTTGGAGCACTAATTCAGTTTCCAGATATGTTTGGAGAAATAAACGATTACAAGCAATTTACCGAAACTGCTCACCAAAACGAAGCAAGTGTGGTGGTAGCTTCAGATTTAATGAGCTTAACCATGATTACACCTCCTGGAGAGTGGGGTGCAGATGTTGTGGTTGGTAATTCTCAAAGGTTTGGAGTTCCGATGGGATATGGAGGACCTCATGCTGGCTTTTTTGCCACCAAAGAAGATTTTAAAAGGAATATTCCGGGAAGAATTATTGGTGTTTCTATTGATCGTGAAGGCAAACGAGGCTTGAGAATGGCTTTACAAACTCGTGAGCAACATATTAGAAGAGATAAAGCAACATCTAATATTTGTACAGCTCAAGCACTATTAGCTATTATGGCCAGTATGTATGCTGTTTATCATGGACCAGATGGATTAAAAAACATTGCACAAAACATTAATAAAAATGCCTTTCAACTGGCTCATAATTTAAAATCATTAGGTTATACTATTGAAAATCAAAACTTTTTCGACACAATTAACATTACTCTTCCAAATGAAGTTACTCAGGAAAAAATCAAGCGAAAAGCTTTAGAAAGTCACATAAATTTTAGATACTCAAGTTTTAACCAAGTTGGCATTTCAATAAACGAAACAACATCTGAAGAAGATATTTTAGAAATTTTCAATGTTTTTAAAGAGGCAATAAAAAATGAAACCAATGAATTTGAACATATTTCCCAAGGAAAATCCTTTGACGATAAGTTCGAGAGAAGTTCTTCTTTTTTAACGCACCCTGTTTTTCACTCTTATCATTCTGAATCTGAAATGATGAGATACATTAAAAGTTTAGAGAATAAAGACATTTCATTAACACATTCAATGATTTCACTTGGTTCATGCACTATGAAGTTAAATGCTGCATCTGAACTTTACCCTATTAGCATGCCCGAGTTTGCTAACCTGCATCCATTTGTTCCTAAAGATCAGGCTTCTGGTTATCATGAAATTATTGATGATCTAGAAAAATGGCTTTGTGAAGTTACCGGTTTTGCCGGAATGTCTTTTCAACCAAATTCTGGAGCTCAAGGCGAATATGCCGGACTTATGGTTATTAGAGAATACCACATTAGCCGAGGCGAGGCTCATAGAAATGTTGCTATTATTCCATCTTCTGCTCATGGAACAAACCCAGCAAGTGCTGTAATGGCAGGCATGAAAGTGGTTGTTGTAAAATGCGATGAAAATGGAAATATTGACTTGGATGATTTAAAAGCCAAATCAGAAGCCAATGCAGAAAACCTTTCTGCCTTAATGGTAACTTACCCATCAACTCATGGAGTTTTTGAAGAGTCTATTATTGAAATAACCGAAACCATTCATAAACATGGTGGTCAAGTTTATATGGATGGTGCAAATATGAATGCACAAGTTGGACTAACAAATCCAGCAAATATTGGTGCAGATGTTTGTCATTTAAATCTACATAAAACCTTTGCCATACCTCATGGTGGAGGTGGCCCTGGTGTTGGCCCAATTGGCGTTGCAAGACACTTAACCCCATTTTTACCTGGCCACAGCATTATACCAACTGGAGGAAGAAATTCGATGTCTGCAGTTTCATCTGCACCTTTTGGAAGTGCTTTGATATTGCTAATTTCTTATGGCTACTTAAAAATGTTAGGTCGCGATGGCATTAAAAAAGCTACGCAAGCTGCTATTTTAAATGCAAACTATTTAAGAGTAAAACTAGAAAATGAATTTCCAATTTTATACAAAGGAAAAAATGGAATGGCCGCCCATGAAATGATTATTGATTTTAAAGAATTTAAAAAAACAGCAGGTGTGGAAGTTGAGGATATCGCCAAAAGGTTGATGGATTATGGTTTTCATGCACCTACAGTTTCTTTTCCTGTTGCAGGCACTCTAATGGTTGAACCAACAGAAAGTGAATCTATGGCTGAGTTAGATAGGTTTATTGAAGCCATGTTAAGCATTAAGCAAGAAATAAAAGAAATTGAATTAGGAATTGTTGATATGCAAGACAATGTTTTAAAAAGAGCGCCTCATCCAGCAGATGTGGTTATTAGCGATAATTGGAACAGAAGCTATTCAAGAGAAAAGGCTGTTTACCCTTTAGGATGGGTAAAAGATAGAAAATATTGGCCTCCAGTATCCAGAATAGATAATGCTTATGGCGATAGAAATTTAATTTGTACTTGTCCGCCCATAGAGGAATATGCATAAGTAAGATTTTGTTATGCTATTGACATTAATGAATAATTTTTGGAGCCTATATTAAATTTCCATTAAATTTGTGTAATTGAAAACCCTTTGTAAAATTTAAACAATTAAGTATGAAAAGAATCAGTACATTTTTAAGTTTGATGTTTGTTGGGAGTGCATTATTTGCTCAAAGCCCATTAAAACCAAACAATGGTGTAGCTTTCACCGACGCTAATTTAAAAGCTCCCGATGCAGACAGGGTTATTGCAACTGCGAAAACTAAATCTGGTGCTCCTTCGTGTGGTTCAGTTATTTATTCATTCGATTTTGCCAGCGGTATTCCTGCAGGTTGGGCCAATTATGGAACTCCTTCAGCTGCTTTATGGGAATATAGAGGACCAGGAACCACACCTGATAACAATACAGGAGGTAGGGGTGCATTTTCTTCTGGAGACCCTTTAGTTTCATCTTCATCTGCCAATGGCTTTATGATTTTTGATTCTGACTTTTTAGACAATAACGGTAGTTCTGCTACAATGGGTCAAGGTGCTGCTCCTGCTCCTCACGTAGGTGTTTTAGCAACATCTCCTTTAGATTTTTCTAATTACCCTGCAGTTTCTATTAATTTAGAAAGTTATGCAAGAACTTTTTATGGCCAACAATGGCTTATATTTTCAACTGATGGAGGTGTAAATTTCACTGACTCTATTCAATTGCATGCTGACCTTGCAGTAAATGCCGGGTCTGATAATCCTGTATTATATTCAATTAATGTTTCTGCAGAAATTGGAGGACAATCCAATGTTGTTGTAGGATTTTTATTTGATGGTACTCCTGGAAACGCAAACGGAAATGGTTATTATGAATGGTTGTTTGATGATGTAGCTTTTACTGAAACTCCAGATAATGACTTAGCTATTGCTGATTGGGATGTTGACCAAGGAACTAAATTAGGTTTATATGGCTCTACTCCAATTAACGAAGTTGAAGAGTTTGTTTTTTCAGTTTTGGCTGAAAACAAAGGAGCTGCTGGTACTGGCTCTGCTAACCTTGATGTAGAAACATTTAACTTAACAGGTTCAGTAAATCAATCTAACACTATGGGTGGAGCACTTGCATCAGCTGCAACATTGGTAATTAATGAGGCAGCAGGTTATACACCTGTTGATACAGGTTTTTATGATGTTACTGTTAACCTAAGTGGTGATTCAGTTGATTGTAATCCAGTTGATAATTCAGTTGATTATTTCTACTATATATCTGAAGAAGAAGATTTGTATGCACTTGACCACTTCTCAGTTAGTTCTTACTTAGGAACAAACTCATTTACTGGTGGTGAAGATGGATTCCAAATGTTAAACATTTACGAATTTCAAGATACTTTTTATTTGAAAAACGTTTGGATGAGAGTATCAGCTTTAACTACTGAAGGAGCAACTGGATATATCGTAATTTATGATACAACTGGAGCTACTTATGGCGGTGGTGGCCAATTTGCCACTCAATCTTCACCTTTATACAAATCTGATGAGTACACTTTCACAGCTCAAGATGGACCTAATGGTTTTACTGCAATTCCATGTAATTTTAAAATTCCTCCTGGTGGATACTATATTGGTGTTGAAGCCTATTCTACAGGTAACATTGATACTGTAAGAATTGCAATTGATGAAACAATGCCTCAAGATCCTTATGCTAGTTTAATTTATATTCTAAATTCTGGTTTATATACTAACCCAGATGCATTTATGATTAGATTAAACCAAACAAATTGTACTGGTGTTAATATCTCAATTACAGGTACTGTTACTGATAACCAAACTGTTGGAGCTATCAACAACGTTCAAATTACAGGTGGAGAAGCACCTTATGCAATTTCTTGGACTGGGCCTAACTTGTTTACTTCTCAAGCTCAAAACTTAAATACTGTTACTAATCAAGGTACATATACTATTAGTGCTGTAGATAGAAATGGTTGTGATGCTAGCCAATCTTTTACAGTTGGTGGTATTGTAAGTACTGGAGATGTTAATGGAAAGGTTGCTATGGATGTTTATCCTAACCCATCAAACGGTTTATTCAACTTAAACTTTAACAACATTAAAGCAGGTTCTTACAATGTTGAAGTAAGAAACATGGTTGGCCAAGTGGTTCATACAGGTTCTGTTCAATTAACCAAAGATGGAAACACAACTTTAGATTTATCTAATATTTCTAAAGGTGCTTACTTGTTAAATATTTCAGGTAAAAATGTTGAAATCAATGAAAGTATTGTTATTAAGTAATTAATAATAAAATTTCTTTAAAAAGCCTCCAAGCAAATGCTTGGAGGCTTTTTTTTTATATTTGATTTAAACTCAATAACCAACAATTATTATGAAAAAATTATTTTCTCTAGGGTTAAGCCTAAGTTTAATGTTTGGTATAAATGCCCAAAACAATAACTTTAACAAAAAAGGAATCCATAGTTCAGATGATATTTTATTAAAATCTGAGGTAATTAATCACAAAACTTTTAGTAAAAAATCTGCTCCAGCTAATTGCGGTTCAGTTATTTACAATTTCGACTTTTCGGCAGGTATTCCTGCAGGTTGGACAAATTTTGGTTCTCCTTCTGCTGCTTTATGGGAATATAGAGGACCTGGAACAACTCCAGATGTTACTGTTGGTTCAAGAGGAGCATATGTAAGTACTAGAGGACCTATTACTTCCTCTTCTGCATCTAATGGTTTTATGATATTTGACTCAGACTTTCTAGATAGTAACGGAGATCCATCTACTATGGGACAAGGTGTTGCTCCTGCTCCACATACAGGAAATTTAACTACTTCTCCCCTAGACTTTTCAAGTTATCCTGCAGTAAGCATTAACCTTGAAAGCTATGCAAGAACATTTTACGGTCAACAATGGATTTTGATTTCTCTTGATGGAGGAATTAATTACCTAGATTCTATTCAATTGCATAGTGATTTAGATGTAAATGCCGAATCTGATAATGCAACAAGTTATAGCTTTAACATTAGCTCAATTGTGGGTGGGCAAAGCAATGTTGTTTTTAATTTTTATTTTGACGGAACACCCGGTAACGCCAATGGAAATGGATACTATTTCTGGATGCTTGATGACATTACTTTTGTTGAATCTCCTGATTATGATATTTCTATTGCTGATTGGGATGCAGATCAAGGCACAAAAAGAGGTTTATATGGCTCTACTCCTATTAATGAAGTAAAGGAACTTATTGTTTCTGTTTTGGCTGAAAACAAAGGTGTAAAAGATTACACAAGCGTTAACTTAAATGTAGAAACATCAAATTTTACCGGGAATATTAATTCATCCAATACTCCTTTCGGATTAATTACAAGTGGAGGAAATGCTACCATTGATGAAGTTTCTGGTTTTACTCCTACAGATACTGGCTTTTATGATGTAAACATCTTAATTTCTGGAGATAGTGCTGATTGTGAGCCGATGAATAATGAAAGAAGTTACCGCTATTATGTTTCTGCAAAGGAAGAATCTTATGCATTAGATCACGGTGAAATAAGTTCATATATTGGAACAAATTCTTTTACAGGCGGTGAAGATGGTTTTCAAATGTTAAATATTTACGAATTTCAAGATACTTTTTACTTAAAAAATATTTGGATGCAACTTTCTTCATTAACTACCGAAGGAGCAGCCTTGTATGTTGTGGTTTATGACTCAACTGGAGCAACATTTGGGGGTGGCGGCCAATTTGTAAATCAAAGTGCTCCATTATATAAATCTCAAGAATATACTATAACAGCCCAAGACCCAATAAACCTTTTCGCAACAATACCTTGTAACTTTAAAATACCTCCTGGTGGCTACTACATTGGAGTAGAAGCTTACACAACTGGTGCAATTGACACAGTAAGAATTGCTGTTGATCAATCAGCCCCACAAGACCCTTATGCTAGTTTAGTTTATATCTTAAATACAGGTTTATATACCAACCCAGACGCCATGCATATTAGACTTAATCAAACCAATTGCTCTGGCGTAAACATAACCATTAGCGCTACGGTTGAACAATCTTCAACTGTTGGTTCCATAAAACAAGTTACCATTAATGGTGGTGAAGCACCTTATGCCATTGAATGGACAGGGCCAAACTTTTTTACCTCTCAGGCACAAAACTTAAATACAATTACCAAGCAAGGTACTTACAAAATAAGTGTAGTAGACAAAAATGGATGTGATGCACAAAAATCATTTGATGTATTTGGAAGTGTTTCGAATAATGACTTTAATGTAAATAATAACCTAGAAATTTACCCTAACCCATCTGAAGGTTTATTCAACTTAAATTTTAATAATATTAAAGCTGGTTCTTACAATATTGAAGTAAGAAACATGGTTGGCCAAATGGTTCACAACAGTTCTATTCAATTAACCAAAGATGGAAACACTACTTTAGATTTATCTAATATTTCTAAAGGTGCTTACTTGCTAAATATTTCAGGTAAAAATGTTGAAATCAACGAGAGTATTGTTATTAAGTAATTTATAATAAAAATTCTTTAAAAAGCCTCCAAGTAAATGCTTGGAGGCTTTTTTTTTGAAATACCTCAAGTAATAAAATTCATGAGATAAATAATAATTCACGAATTTGTATTTTTACCCAAATGCTTTGTATGAAAAAATTATTACTTCTCGCTATTGCTTGTTTGCCATCGTTAATATTCGGGCAATCTTTATCAAAAGCAACCAGCATTCAAATTGCAGCTGAACCAAATAAATCGATAAGCTTTAGTGCTTCTGGTGCAACACCAGACACAGTTTTTTACGAAGATTTTAATGGAAGTTTAGGCAATTGGACAACATCAGTACAAAAAGGTCCTGGCGGGTTTACATGGAACAACACTTCACCTGGCGGACAATATACCAATGAACCATTAATTTTCTCATCATCTTCGAGCAATGGGGTTATGCAATTAAGGGCCGATTATTTAAACACCCCGGGTAACGCAAGCAGCTTTAAAGTAATTACAGCTTTTGCAAAATCACCAGCTATAAATACTATTGGTTACCCAGAATTATTCCTAGAATTCGAACATTACTTTAGGCCATTTACAAACACCGTTTTAACAGTAGCTGTTAGTTCTGATGGTAATACTTGGCAAGAGTTTTCGGTAAGAAATGGCATTGCTGCAAATTCTGCATCTGCAAATCCTGTAATCGAAAAAATTCCTGTTGGCCAATATATTGGAAATCAAGCAACAGCTTACATAAGATTTGCATGGAAAAACGAAACACATTATTTCTGGCAAATTGATGATGTAAGGCTCGTTACGCCGCCTGCCTATGATTTAAAGCTTGAAGGAGCATTTTACAACACTACAGCTGATTCAACTCAGGTTAATGAGTTTTATACCCGTATCCCGCTAAGGCAAGCCAACACCGAAGAAATTTACTTTGGTACCAAAGTAACCAACAACGGGTATTTGCCGCAAACCAATGTAAAAGTAAATGCAAATATTGCTGGCCCTCAAATAAACTTTAACCAGCAATCTACAGGAGTTAATATTCAACCTGCCTCGGTTAATGTTCCTTTAGAATTAAATACACCTTTTAAGTTTTTTGATGGACAAGGAACCTATTCTGGAAGTATTTCTGTTAGTTCTGATTCGGCAGATTTTACTCCTTCAGACAATACTGATTTATTCTCTGTTGTGGTTACTGATACCGTTTATGCAAGAGACGATAATTTGCTTACAACCATCAACAACAGAGCGCCTGGAACTATTTTATGCAATGCATTCGAAATTCATAGGCAAGACACAGCAACCTCTTTAAGTGCTTACATTTATAACTCCACTACCAACCCCAGTGCAGGGAGCACGATAAAAATGTATTTATTCGACGAAGATTTCAATGTAGTTAAGCAAACTTCAGATTTTACCATTTCATTTAGTGGGTGGCAAAACTTATCAATTGGAAAAACCGCCTTACCTCCAGGAAAATACCATGTTGGTTTAGAGTGTATTTTAGGTTCTGTTTGGGTTGGAATAGACAATGATAGAGTTCCTCCAATAGGGTCTAGTTGGGAAGCATCAGGTGTAACCACAGGTACTGGCGGTGCTGATGGAACTTGGAGCGAATCTTCTTTTCCTAGCATTCCTTTTATAAGGTTGCATGTGGTAGATTACGATTGCAATCCTTTTGTAACCACTTTAAATACTTACACTACTTCTACCTGTAATGGTAATGATGGTAAAATTACGGTAAATCACCAAAGAGGTACACCGCCTTTTAATTATGTGTGGTCAGCATTAAATTCAGGAAATTCAATTTCAGGAGGCCAAGGTACCGATTCAATTTTTGGACTAAACCCAGGGAATTATAGATTAAAAATTACTGACGCCTCTGGCTGCAATGAAACCCACATTTTAAATTTAAGCAATGGTGGCGCTCCAATTTTAAGATCGGTAGAAGTTGAAGAAGAAAACTGTTATGGCTTTAATGATGGATCAATAGATGTTAAATTATCTGGCGGAACTTCTCCTTTTAACTTTGCTTGGAGCGATGGCTCAAGCGGTGTTGGCTTAAGTAAATTAGAAAATATTGGAGAAGGAGATTATACAGTTACAGTTACAGATGGTGGAACTTTAGGATGTACCTATGTAGATACCTTTTATGTTCCCGGGCCTTTGTTTCCTATTAATGTTACCAAATTTGTAACCAACGAAAGTTGCGACAGCTGCAACAATGGCATCATGAGCTTTTTTGTAAATGGCGGCACTCACCCTTATAATTATTCTTTTTCTGGAGCAAGTTCAGTTCCGCCAGGAAGTATTGATTTACCCAACCAATCAATAAACTTTAACAATTTAGTACCCGGCCCTTATAACCTGTATATTACCGATGCAAACGGATGTCAATACCAAACTACTGTTGATGTTGAAAAATTTGACCCTACTATTGGAATTAACTTTGTTGCTCAAAGCAGTTTTATTGATGTTTTCCCAAATCCTACTAAAAAACAATTTACCTTGAAATTAAACCAATTACAACAATCGATTTATTGGGAGTTATTTGATTTACAAGGAAAAGTTGTGAAAAGCATTTATCAAAACCAACCTTTGGTAGTTGTTGATTTGGATGAGATTTCAAATGGAATTTATTTCTTAAAAGGTGTTTATGAAAATAAACCCATAACCCTTAAAGTAATAAAGGAGTAGAAAATTACTTTACTAATTCTTTGATAAATTTAGAAGCATAAACAAAACTTCGAACCTCTTCTTCTTCGGTTTTTAAGATTTCTTTGTTGTTGCCTTCCCATTTTTTTTCGCCTTTAAAAAGGAAAAATATTTTATCTCCAATTTCTATTACTGAGTTCATATCATGGGTAACTACAATGGTTGTCATATCGAACTCAACAGTTAAGCTTTTAATTAATTCATCAATTAAAATAGAAGTTTGAGGATCTAAACCAGAGTTTGGTTCATCGCAAAAAAGATACTTTGGGTTCATGGCTATAGCGCGAGCTATCCCTACCCTCTTTTTCATTCCACCACTTAACTCAGATGGAAACAACTTGTTGGTTCCGGGTAAACCTACTCTTTCTAGACAATAATTTGCTCTGTCGAGCATTTCCTTTGCAGTTTGTTTTGAAAACATTTGCATTGGAAATTTTATGTTGTCTTCAACCGAAAGCGAATCGAATAAAGCGCTGCCTTGAAACATAAATCCGATTTCGCGTCTTATTTCTTTTCGCTGATTTAAATTCATGGTAGAAAAGTTTTTTCCATTGTACAAAACTTCTCCTGAGTCAACTTCATGCAACCCAACAATACATTTTGTAATGGTAGTTTTTCCTGAACCGCTTGCTCCTATCAATAAATTGGTTTTACCCTTTTCAAAAACACAAGAAATATCTTTGAGTACGTGATTACTTCCAAATGACTTTACGATATTTTTTATTTCTATCATATTAGCAACAATTGGGTAATAACATAATTAAGAAGCAACACCACAATAGAAGAATAAACAACGGCTTGGGTGCTTGATTTACCAACTTCTAAAGCTCCTCCAGAAGTATAAAATCCATGATATGCAGGAATAGAAGTTATCGCGAAAGCAAAAAACAAGGTTTTTATTAAAGCATAGGTCACACTAAAAGGAATAAAATCGTAAGAAATACCATAAATATATTCTGATGGATCTAATAATCCTGAATAAAGACTAACCAAATATCCTGAGCTTACTCCTAAAAACATGCTAATAACCACCAAAAAAGGAAGAATAAAAACTGCAGCAACAATTTTGGGTAAAATTAAATAGCCCGGAGCGTTTACTCCCATAATTACCAAAGCATCAATTTGCTCTGTAACCCTCATGCTACCTATTTTTGATGCTATGTTAGAACCAATTTTACCTGCTAGAATTAATGCAATAATAGTTGGTGAAAACTCTTTAATAACGGCTTCTCGAGTGGTATAACCTACGGTATAAGCAGGAACCCAAGAGCCTTCTATATTGGCAGCAGTTTGAATGGTAATAACTGCACCCATAAACAAAGAGATTATGGCGGTT
>JABAYK010000075.1 GCA_018609045.1 Flavobacteriales bacterium | reverse complement strand
TTTGGGTCATCTTCAACTACTAATAAATTAATTTCTTCCATGTTAATTGGTTTTTGGTAAATAAACTTCAAAAGTGCTACCCTTGCCGAGGGTACTGTTTATTTCAACTTTTCCGTTGTGCCTATCTACAATAGTTTTTACATAGTTTAACCCGAGTCCAAAGCCTTTTACATCATGAACATTTCCTGTTGGAACTCGATACAATTTTTCAAATATTTTCTTTTGGTTCTCTTTGCTAATTCCAATTCCATTATCGGCAATTGACAATACCAAATATTGATTTAACGATTTTGTTGAAATGGTTATTTCGGGGTTTAGCTTGGTATATTTATTGGCGTTATCTACTAAATTATAAATAACATTGGTAAGGTGAATTTTATCTCCCATTATTATAGGGTTGGTCTCATCTAAAATAGTTTCAATAATACCTTGTTTTTCTTTAACCTGAATTTCAATTTTATTTACCACTTCTAAAACCAATTCGTTAATTAAAATCTCTTCCTTTTTTAGTTTGAAGTCGCCTTTATCCCAAACGGCACTTTGTAAAACATTTTCTACTTGAACGCCTAATCGGTGGTTTTCGTCTTTAATCATTTTGATATAACGATTTAAAAGTGCTTCGCTTTGGGCTATATCTTTATCAGAAAGCGCTTCGCATGCTAATGAAATTGTGCTAATAGGCGTTTTTAACTCATGAGTCATGTTGTTGATAAAGTCGTTTTTTACCTCAGATAGTTGCTTTTGTTTGATGATGGTATTAATGGCGTATAGAAAAATTAGAATAATACCGATTACAAATAATACTGATGTAACGAGCATAAAGCCCATTGACCTTAGCAGGAATCCTTTTTGGTTTGGAAAGTGAACATTTAAATAATTAGCCTCCTGAATTATGTCTTCTGGAAATAACCGAGATGTAAACTCATATTCTAAAAAATCATACTTTCCTTTTTTAGAATTTGTTACAATTAAATTTCCTGCAGCATTAAATATTGCAAATTCAAAATTTGTATTTATTCCTTTTGCGTTGAAAGTTTGCTGCAGTAAAGAGTCTAACTCAACAAGGTTTACCCTATCGGTTATTTCTTCATTTAAATTTACTTCCATCAAACTTTTTACAATATCGCTGATGAGAACAGTTTTGTTAATGAGCCTCTTTTTCAAAAGAGTATCTAACTCAAGTTTAATGTTTCCGGCTAAATAAGCTCCTTGCTCTGATGATTGGTAAGAAAATTTTTGAATGATTGAGTCGTGAATTACAGTTTCTCCGTCTAAGGTAACATGGCTCTCCAAATGAACTTCATCGGTTTCTTCAACATGATCAACTATAGCGCTTTTACCTTTTCTATCGTACTGATTAAAAACCGTTAATTGTGTTAAGCTATCAGGAATATTGTTAAAATCAACTGAGTCGGTTTTTAAAAAAAGCATTCTGCCTTGTCTATGAGACTTTAGTTTTCTAACTGCTTCTTCTTTTTCTAGTAGATTTACAATACCTGTAAGTCCATCATTTACCTTCCTGGTAAACTCCTCTTCTTTAAGTTCAATGGCGTTTTTTATCCAATAATATTGAATACCAATAATTCCAACTAGAACCACCGTCATAGAAACAATAAGTATTTGAATAAAATTTTTCTTCAAGCTGTAACTTTACTTAAGCCAAGTTCGTCTTACGAGCAAATGTATGCCATCAAAACAGGGCAAGGTAGCCTTTAACACTATTTAACGCCGCTTAACCTCTGTTTAACAAGGTCTTATAAAATGTAAAATAAATTTGTAAAATCAAACTATGAAACCACTAACACTAACCATCGCTACTTTTATACTAGGAACTTTATTTTCTTTTAATGCTGAGGCACAATCTAAAAAAGAAAAAGA
Source organism: Flavobacteriales bacterium (assembly GCA_018609045.1). GTDB lineage: Bacteria > Bacteroidota > Bacteroidia > Flavobacteriales_G > Salibacteraceae > JAAZVO01. Next base: position 1,918 of record JABAYK010000075.1, on the reverse strand, counting down.
AGAAAACACCATCGTTATAACCCGTGAAAAAGATGGAAAAGAAAAAACCTACACTTTAGACTTTTCTGATTTAGAAAAAGGTTTAGAAGATTTAGGCAAAAGCTTTGAAAAGTTTGGGAATGAAATGGAAGAGTTTTTTGATGGCATAGAAGAAACCAACATTGAAGTAATTGAAGTTGAGGAATCTGAAAATGATTTTAAAATTAAAATTACCGAAAAGCAAAATGGCAAAGAAAAAAGCAGAGAACTCTATGGAGAAGAAGCTAAAAAATATTTAGAGGAGAAAGAAAAAGAAAAGAAAAGTTTGAATTGGATGAATGTTGAAGGTGACATTACCATTGATGTAAACGACGATGATGGAGAGGATAACATTCACATAGAATTAAACATGAACGACCTTTTTGAAGATCTTGGCATAGAATTTTCAGAGGATAAAAAAGAAGACAAAAAAATAATTATCATAAAGTCTAAATCAAAAGAGACTAAAACATATTAAACTTCGTTCTTACAATACCTAAATTTCGATTTTAGGACACTCATTCGGCGGTTTAAAGGGGCTTTTTAGCCCCTTTTTCATTTTATAGAACTAAAAAAATTAGTTTTACTCTTCGAAATTCCTTTTATGCAAAAAATTGAAAATTTTATTAATGGAGAATTATTACCTCCTAAATTGGCAAACTACCTCGATAACTTTGAACCCGCCACAGGTAAAGTTTACAGCCAAATTCCCGACAGTGATGCCACTGATGTTGAAAACGCAGTAAAAGCTGCTGAAAAGGCATTTCATTCTTGGGCAAACACACCAGCAAAAAAAAGGTCTGATATTATTCTAAAACTGTCAAATTTAATTCTAGAAAACCTCGAGGAGTTCGCTTTAGCCGAAGCCAAGGACAACGGTAAGCCTGTTTGGCTAGCCAAAGAAGTTGATATTCCCAGAGCTGCCTCAAACTTTCACTTTTTTGCCACAGCCATTTTGCATTTTGCATCAGAGTCTCACGCTATGGAAGACCAAGCGATAAATTATACCTTGCGAACCCCAATTGGCGTTGTTGGTTGCATTTCACCATGGAATTTACCCCTTTACCTTTTTACATGGAAAATTGCTCCTGCCCTCGCAGCTGGTAACTGCGTTATAGCAAAACCTTCAGAAATAACACCTTACACCGCCTACCTACTTTCTAAACTTTGTAACCAAGCTGGTTTACCGAAAGGGGTTTTAAATATAGTCCACGGGCTAGGCCAAAAAGTTGGCGATGCCATGTCGCGCCATCCAAAAATTAAAGCAATATCATTTACAGGAGGCACCCAAACAGGCGAAACCATTGCCAAAATAGCTGCTCCTATGTTCAAGAAACTTTCTCTAGAATTAGGCGGTAAAAACCCTAACATAATCTTTGCAGATGCCGATTTTGAGGATGCTCTGAACACAAGTGTTAATTCATCATTCAGAAATCAAGGTCAAATATGTTTGTGCGGGTCTAGAATTTTTGTGGAAGAAAGTATTTATGAAAAATTTAAAGCTGCCTTTGTAGAAAAGGTTTCTCAGTTAAAAGTTAGTCATCCTTATGATGATGATGCAAACTTGGGTGCTTTGGTTTCAAAACCTCATCTCGAAAAAGTAAAAAGTTACATTGAGCTTGCTCAAAAAGAAGGTGGAAAAATTCTAACTGGGGGAAAAGAAGTAAAATTAGATGGAGATTATGCTTCAGGCTGGTATTTGTGCCCCACAGTTATTGAAGGCCTTGCCTTTGATTGCAGAACAAACCAAGAAGAAATTTTTGGTCCTGTGGTTACTATTACCCCGTTTAAAGACGAAGAACATGTTTTGCAAATGGCCAATAGCACAGAGTATGGCTTAGCTTCAACCGTTTGGACCACCAACTTGAAAAAAGCTCATCGAGTTGCCCAAAAAATTGAA
>JABAYK010000172.1 GCA_018609045.1 Flavobacteriales bacterium | reverse complement strand
TAGCTAATCTTATAATTCGTAGCAATTTCAATTTTTTGAATTAAAATTAATAGAAAGAGGCCATTTATTAAATGCAAAAAAAGTGAAGGCAATCTGTAATAAATCGGATTTTGCTCACCAAACCAAAAACTCAAGCTCCAGCTAAAGAAAGAAACAGTTCTGTAATTTGGGTTTAAGAGTTTATTTAAATCTTTTCCGTCCTCAAAGTCTTTTAATCCTCCATTGTTTATTATGGTAATAAAATCATCAAATTGAAAAGGAAAGTTTAAGGTTGGAAAGTAAATAAAAAGTGCCGCTGCAAAAGGCAATGCCAATAAATATTTACCTAAAGATTTCACTTTATTTTTTCTGGTTTTGCTTTAGCTAACTTTGCGCGATTTTTATTTTGAAAAACCTGGGCGAAAATACTGCAAATTATATAGGCATTACAGAAGTGTGTGGAAACCTTTTTTCAAAAAACCCAAACAATGTTATTTTATTTGGCTTTTTCCAGGATATTTCTTTTTCAGGATATTATACATTAAGCGATAAAGAAAAACCTGCTGTAATTAAGGTAAATAACGTAGTAGTAAAACCAAAATTTATTGTCTCAAAAAAAGAAGGAAATAAAAATCACTTTTTTGTTTCTATACCATCAGGAACTATACCTGGGGAAACAAATTATATAATTGAATTAAAACACAAAGAAAATTCTTTAAGTTTTAAAATTACCATGGCTGGCCCAATGCCAGATAATTTAGAAGAGAAAGAATTAAATTTTTACCTTAAAAATCAAATTTGGTATTACCATCAATTAGTTACCGAAAAAAACAAAAGAGTATTCGCATTAGAAAACTCCTTGTCTTGGAAAATTACTGCACCCTTAAGATTATTTTTTGATATTATCAGCAAGCTTCCTCTGCTGTTTTCAAAAGATGGAATAAAGGTTTTAAAAAGTATTTTAAGTTTAAGTTATAGTAAATCAGACTTAAACCAAAAGCTTACTAAAGTTCTTTCAACCGATAATTCAACAGCAATTTATCAGCATTTTTTAAGCAGAAAAGCATGGGAAGAACCAACTGAGTCTGAAATTTTAAAATTTACTCAAGCTTTTAAACACAAACCTCTAATTAGCATAATTACACCAGTTTACAATTGCCCAAAAATTTACTTAGAAGCTGCAGTTGAAGGTGTAAAAGCACAATCGTATAAAAATTGGGAATTATGCCTTTACGATGATTGTTCTACATCTCAAGAAACAATCGATTATTTAAAATCCATAAAAGATACTAATCCGAAAATAAAAGTTGCTTTTGGAAATCAAAATCTTCATATTTCTGAAGCATCGAACAAGGCTTTTGAATTAAGCACAGGTAGTTTTATTGCCCTAATGGACCATGATGATACCCTACACCCAAATGCATTATTTGAGGTTGTAAAATTCATCAATAAAAATGATGAGATTGATTTTATTTACTCTGATGAGGATAAACTTACTATTGATGGATATCAAACAGAACCCTATTTTAAAAGTGATTTTAATCCCGATTTATTTCTTTCGAACAACTATTTAAATCACTTTTCAGTTATTAGAAGAAGTGTTTTCGAACAAGCTGGAAAATTCAGAAAAGGCTTTGAAGGCTCTCAAGATTACGACTTGTTTCTAAGAATATTTTCTATTACCAATAATTTTGGGCATATTCCTAAAGTACTTTACCATTGGAGAAAAATTCCAGGAAGCACAGCAGAAACATATTCAGCAAAATCATATCCTGAGCTTGCCTCTCAAAAGGCAATAAACGAGTATTTAACTCGAGAAAAAATAAAAGGCTCTGTAGAAAAGGGGAAATTTCCTGGCTCATTTAGAATAAAACGTGAAATTTCAGGAAAAAGCAAAATCTCAATAATTATTCCGTTTAAAGATGAAATTGAATTGTTAAAAAAATGTCTAAACTCAATTTCAAATACGGTAAATTATAAAAACCTAGAAATTATTTTGGTAAACAATCGAAGTAAGAAACAATCCACTTTAAAATATCTCAAACACATAAAAGACAAATACACCATATTAAATTATAATGAGGTTTTCAATTATTCTGCAATAAACAATTTTGCAGTTGAAAAGGCTTCGGGTGAGATAATCTTGTTTTTAAATAACGATATTGAGGCAATAGAAAAAGGATGGTTTGAAGCAATGATTGAACACATTGAAAGAGACAATGTTGGTGCTGTTGGCGCCAAACTTTCTTACCCAGACTTTACCTTACAACATGCTGGAGTTATTTTGGGCATTAATGGAGTTGCAAGCCACGGCCACAAGCACCTTCCTTCTGATTCACCTGGCTATTTTATGAGGGCAAATGCAATACAAAACCTTAGTGCTTGCACTGCTGCGTGTTTAATGGTAAAAAAAGAGGTTTTTAATAAAGTAGGTGGATTTGATGAAAAAAACCTGAAAATAGCTTTTAACGACATTGACCTTTGTTTAAAAATAAGAGATTTAGGATATTTAATTACCTATACTCCATTTGCTCATCTCATTCATCACGAAAGTAAATCGAGAGGATTTGAAGATACTCCGCAAAAAATAAATAGATTTAAAAAAGAAATTGAATTTATGAAATATAAATGGCGAGAAAAGCTAATTTTCGACCCATATTACAATAAAAATTTAACCCTTATTAAAGAGGATTTTAGCGTAAGGTTATAATATGAATGATTTAATAAATTTTGGGTTTTATGTAAAAAACTCACCAGTTGATTTTGCCAAGCCAAAAACCATTATTGTAATAGGAATGGCGAGAAGCGGCACATCTATGGTGGCAAGATTATTAGATGGAAATGGCATTTTTTTAGGCTCGCAAAAAGACAATGCTGTTTTTGAAGATGTTGAAATAGCAAAGGCATTAGAATCTGAAAATGAAACTGAATTTAAGAACCTTATTTCAACAAGAAACAAACAACATAAAATTTGGGGGTTCAAAAGACCAAGCAGCATAAATTATATCGACACTATAGTAAGGAATGTTACCAACCCACATTTTATTGTTGTGTACCGCGATTTATTTGCCATTGCTTTGCGCAACCATATTTCTATGGAGGCCAATCTTGACGAGTCTTTGGCTTTAGCCAGTAAAACATATGCCAAAATAAACGATTTCATAGCCCACACCAAAGCGCCAACATTTATACTTTCATACGAAAAGGCAATATCTAAAAAAGCAAAATTTATTAAAGGGCTATTTGATTTTTTGGGAATGAAGCTTAGTCCTTTAAAACTTGAAAAGCTTATTAAATTAATTGAAATTGACCGAGCACTATATCTTCAAAACTCAAATATTAATAAATTTATTAGCTCTGTTGAAGCAACCGATAAGGAAATAAATATCACGGCAAATTATCCACTAAAACCTAATAACTCACCCGTAATTTCAACTAGAATTAACGATATTGAAAACACTACCAAATTAACCAAAGTCGTTTCGGGAAGATTTACAATTCCTTTTAATGAGTTGATTGAAAAAAATCAGTTAAACAAAGTTGTTGCAAGAGACAACGTTTCTAAAGAACATTTAACAAACTCACCTTTAATTTTTAGAGCGGGAGATGTAGAAAATATGCCAAAGGTTTTTTTGTTTCTTCATATTCCAAAAACAGCAGGCACTTCATTTAGAATTGCCATTGAAAAACTATATTCACCAGAAGATTTTTTCCCGAATAAAGCTGAAATTAAAAACAACAAGGGGCAATATCCATCCTTTGATTCATTAAAAAATTTAGATATTAATAGAATAAGAAAAATAAGGTTTATTGCTGGTCATTACACAAAATCTTCCTCAAATAAGGTACCTCATAATTATACCTATATT